>JAAYUB010000075.1 GCA_012517875.1 Acidobacteriota bacterium
CGCCCAGGATCCGTCCTGTCTTGAAAATGTGATCGTTCATGTCTCCTCCTGACATCTGACACCCGACCCCCAAGCAAGAAATATTCAAATCCAATAATCGCTCAATGTCCTTCATGCGGGTTGCCCGTGCACGGGCCGCCGCCGGCGGGTACCCGGCCGCACGAGGCGGTGAAGGCCAGCGGCCGGAACGGCTCCAGCCAGCTCACCTCGGGCGGCAGCGCCGGCGGCTCCGGCGGGGCGGCCGCGTGTTCCGGGCTGTCGGTGAAAAATCCGAGGCCGCGGAAAAACTTCACGAAGCCCTCGTCGGGCGCGCTGTCGGCGGCGTCCGGCTCTGCCGACGCCAGGGTCTCCCACCATCCATAACCCGTCCGGGTCAACCCCACCATGAGTTCCCGCCGGGGATGGATCACCACCCCCTGTTCGCCCACCTGCCGCCACGACACGCCTTTCTCCACACGGGGCCACTTGCTCATGCTGACCTCACCCGAAAAAATCCGCGGCCCGTCCCGCGCCGGCTTCCGCCGGCCGAAGCCAGACCTGCCCAATCCACGCTGCGCCGGAGAAACGACTGACGACAAACGCCGAATGCTTCAGGGAATCGCCACCGGCCACCGTGAAACATCCGCCGGCCGTTCCCGCAACGCAATCGTCCTCTATAAATGTAAACGCTCCACCACCATGGAGTCAACAACAAATTCCCCGTTAACTCGTTCAGAAAACACAATTTGCGCACATTTTTACAGATTTTGTGCCGTGCGTCACACTCATGGGGAGGCGGGGACGGCGTTGAGCAGAGGGAGAGACTGTTCGCAGGTTCACAGGTTCACAGATTCACAGATTCGCAGGTTCGCAGGTTCCAGGTGCTGTTCACCGTTCACTGTTCACCGTTCACTGTTCACCGTTCACTACTGGCCCGATCCCCTACCTCTACTCCGTGTCCCCTGTGTCCCCTGTGTCCCCTGTGTCCTCTGTGGTGATGCTCCCTGCGGCTTCGGCCACGAGGCGGCCCAGCCGGCAGGCGGCGTCCGACAGCTCGGTGTGGGTGCCGCCGGTGCGGGCCGAAAACGCCGGGCAGCGCCGGCAGACGGCGTCCAGGGCGCAGGTGCGGCACGCCGTCCACGCCGCCCGGCTCAGGCGCCGGAACGCCGCCAGCGCCGGCGAGTCGCGCCAGATGTCCACGAACCGCTCCCGCCGCAGGTCGCCGGCCGGTTCGTCCTGGAAGCTGCAGCCCCACACGCGGCCCGCCGGGTCGACGGTGCAGAAACGGAAACCCGCCGAGCAGAGCGTCATGTCCGTGTCCCGCCGCTCCGGATCCGCCGGTTGCAGAAACTCGCGGCATTCGGCCAACACCGCCATCAGCTCGTCGCCGTCGAGGCGCTCGAGGTATTGCGCGTCGCCGCCGGGGGGCGGGACGAGCATGAAGTCCACCAGGAAGGGCCAGCCCCGCGAGCGGGCGTAGCGCCAGGTCGCGGCCAGGGTGGACGCGTTGGCGCGCATCACCGGCGTCTTGAGCCGGGGCGGCAGTCCGGCCGCCGTCAGGAGCTCGATGGACGCCATCACCCGGTCGAAGCTCCCCGGCACCCGGGTGACGGCGTCGAACACCGTCGGGTCGGCGCTGTAGAAGCTGACGTCCACGCCCGCGGCGCCCGACGCCGCCAGTCGCTCGGCCGCCGCCGCGTCGACGGTAAAGCCCGACGTGAACCCCCGGGTGTGGAAGCCGCGCCGCACCGCCTCGTCCAGCAGCTCCCAAAAGTCGGCCCGCAGCAGCGGCTCCCCGCCGCTTAAGGTGAGGAACAGGGTGCCCGCGGCGGCGAGCTGGTCGAAGACGTCCAGCCACGCGGCGGTGGCGAACTCGTCCGCCGCGTCCCACCGCGTGTCGCCGCCGCTCGTGTAGCAGTGCCGGCAGCGGTGGACGCACCGGTACGTCAGCTCCGCCAGCACCGAGATGGGGACGCGGTCGCGGGCGGCCGCTTCCAGCAGTTGCTCATAGTGCGAAGGTTTTTTCAACTTGGACATCCTTCAGTGCGAGCGGGGGGTGAAGGTTCACAGGTTCGCAGGTTCCAGGTTCGCCGGTTCCAGGTTCGCCGGTTCGGGGACGATTGGTAGTTGATGGTTGATGGTTGATGGTTGATGGTTGTAACGAGCTCCGAATCCCGAACCGCGAGCCCCGATTGCGATCACGATCACGATTGCGATTACGATCACGATTACGATTACGAATTACGAGCACGAAATCCGATGTCCGATTTCCGATGTCCGTCATCCGTGCCCCCGGCAATCAGGCCTCGGCATACAGTCCCAGCACATCCACAAACCGCCGGGACCGGGTGAAGCGGAGCGTCCGCATCGGGATCCGGTCCAGCGCCGCGACGGCCGTCTCCAGGAGGGGCGCCAGCTCGGTGTCCTGTCGACCCGCCGCCACCACCTGGGTCATGAGCCGGGCCAGCGCCTGCGCCGGCGGCAGCGGCACGAGCTCGTCCGCCGGCGCCTGCTCCAGCCAGAAGATCCCGGCCAGGGGCAGCGGTCCCGCCGCCGTGCTGATCCCGATGGGCGTGCCGGCCAGCTCCACGCCGTCGCCGGGCTCCAGCCGGACGACGCACGTCTCATCGCTGAGCACCGGCAACCCGGCCAGTTCGGCCACGGTGCTCTTACCGGCGCCCGACGGACCGATGAAAAGCCAGCTGCGGCCCCCGACCGCCAGGCCGCAGCCGTGGACGAGGAGCCCGCCCCGCGGCGCCAGCCACTCCGTCAGCACCAGTTGCAGCAGCACCCGGTGGAAGCGGGTGCCCGGCGCGATGGTCGCCCGGCCCCGCGCGGCCGTCGGGTTCAACTCCACTCGGTAGCCCGCACCCCGCGCCGTGATCCGCCCGTTGCGCCGCCGCACTCCAGGTGGGGCGGCCGCATCCGCGCCATCCGGGAGCACGTCCAGGGCCTCCCGCACGTCCAGCACGAAGTCGAGCTGTAGGGCGGCATTCGCCGGACTCCGGTACAGCCCAAACGGCGGATCCAGCAAGTGGTCGCCGATGCCCAGCTCCATGCGGCATCCGGCGACGATCAGGTCGATCCGGGGCGGACGGGTCGCGGTCTCGCGGCGGGACGGCTGGCGGCGCAGGATCATGTGGTTCCCATCAGGCGCCGTCGCCGGCGCGCACGGGTTTGCGGGCGCAGACTTCATAGCCCAGGGTGAACGCCCGCTCCCGGTCCAGCCCGTCCAGCCAGCCCAGGACCAGCGGAGCGAGCAGCCCCAACGCAGGCGCCAGCAGCACGAACAGCGCCCAGCGCCAGCCGCCCTGAAAGAACGCCAGGGCCGCGACACTGCGCCGCGCCAGCACGGCGAAGAATCCGCCCAGCGGCTCGATGGCTTCCGCCGCCAGACCGGCGCCAGCCAGCAGCCGCGCCACGCCGAAGCGGGTGAACCGGAAGTAGTCGTGGGGCGCCTGGTGGATTTCCCACAGAAACGGCACCACCAGCAGCAGCTCGCCGCCGGGTTTGAGCACTCGAGCCAGCTCGGCCAGCGTGCCGACCGGGTCGGGCACGTGCTCCAGGGTGACCACGCACAGCGCCGCATCGGCCGCCGCGTCGCGAAGCGCCAGTTCGCGGAGGTCGCCCCGCACGTCCACCCGGCCGTAGTCCCACCGCAGGTCGCCGATGCCCCGGTCGTAGCCCACCAGGCGCTGCCGCGAAAACAGGGCGCGGAACCGGCTCTCGCCGCAGCCGGCGTCCAGGACCACTTCGCCGTCCGCCCGCCGGGCGGCGAACGCCTTCACCGCCCGACCGATGCGGGCTTCGACGGGATCCAGCCGGTCAAGGAGCCAGCGGGGCAGGATCCGGCGGGCCGATTGCTTGACGCAAGGCTCCAGCTCCATATCGCGCGCTCAGAGCGCCGGAGCGGGTGGGGCGGGCTGCAGCGTGTAGATGCCGCGGGGCACGAAGTGGAACATCCGGCTCCAGCGGGTCTCGTAGAAGTACAAGACGCGGTACGTGTACAGGGTGACGACGTCCAGCGCGTCGTTGACCTCGTGCACGCCGCGATAGCGGCCGTCGGGGAAGGCCTTCTCCAGGACCAGCGTGTCCGGGAAGGACCACAGGATGAACAGCGGCTTGCCGAAGATGAACTCCTCGGGGACGGTGCCCCAGTCGCGGCTGTCGGAGCTGTGATCGCGGTTGTCGCCCATCATGAAGTAGTGGCCGTCGGGGATCCGCAGCGGGGCCATCTCCGAAAAGGTGGTGGGGACATCCTCGCCGATGGCGTGGTAACGGTACGGCTCCACCAGCTGCTGCCCGTCGATGTACACCTGGTTCTGGCGGACCTCGATGGTCTCGCCCGGCAGGCCGATCACCCGCTTGACGTACGGGGTGAGGTAATGGCCGTTTTTCCGGTCGGGCGCCTTGAACACCACCACCTCGCCCCGGCGGATCGGGTGGTTCAGACCCAGCCAGCGGCAGAGAGGGAAGTGGTTGGCCAGTATGGTGAACTTGTCCACGATGAGCCGGTCGCCCACCAGCAGGTTGTAGTCGCCCAGGGTCTGGTCGGTGCCGGGGATCCGCCGCTCGGTGGGCGTGTCCATGGACGGCGTCGGGACGGCCATGGGGTGGACGATGAACGTGACCACGAACAGGGCGATGACCAGGCACACCAGGACGGCCACCACGTATTCGCGGACGGTCTCGGCCAAGGTCGCCTTGGGGCGCGCCTTGGCCTTCCCTTTCACCGGCTTGTCTCCGCCTGTCTCTTTTTTCGGATTCTTCCTGACCATCGGCGCATCCCGCCCCGCAAAATCGAAGCCCCACCATAGGTTTTTCACTCGGAAAAGTCAAGGCCCAGTTTGAACCTTCCGCCCCGCCGGTCATTCCAATACCGCAGAACCGCCGGCGGCGCGACGGCCGCCTTTGCATTCGGCCCCGCCTTGAGGTATAGTGCCGGGCGGGACCACCGGCAGCACCTAACGATGAAGGATTTCCACCGCGGCACCATCCTGGCCCTGCTCTCCGCGATCAGCGGCGCCTACCTGTTCATCTTCAGCAAGCACGTCTTGGCCTACGTGGGTCCGGCCACCTACTGCAGCTACTACTACCTGTTCGCCGCCGTCTACTTCACCGCCTGGCTGGCGCTGTCCCGCCAGCGGACGCTGTTTCGGATCCCGCCCCGGGCCGCCGGCAAGCTGCTGCTCATCGCGGGGCTGGAAAGCGTCAGCGTCTTCGCCCTGTTCACGGCCGTCCGGCTCATGGATCCGACACTGGCTTCGTTCTTCAACAACTCCCAGACAGTCTTCATCATCGTGCTGAGCGCCGTCTTCCTCAAGGAGCGCTTCAACCGCCTGGAGTCGCTGGGCACGGCGGTGGCGCTGGGGGGCATCCTCCTCATCTCCTACCGATCGGCGGAACCGGCACTGCTCGGCATGGCGCTGACGCTGCTATCGGCCGGCTGCTTCTCGTGCACCGTCGTGCTGGTCAAGAAAAACCTGGGCGATCTCCCGCCTCTGACCATCGCCCTCTACCGGGCCGTGGCGCTCATGGCCGTGTTCAACATCTACGCTCTGGCCGGCCCGGGACTGGAGCCGGTGAGCCCGAGCCTGCTGGCGTACACCGCCGCCGGCGCCCTGTTCGGCCCCTTCCTCAACATCCTGTTCTACTTTTACTCGCTGAAGTACTTCGAGGCCTCCAAGACGTCGTTGGTGCGGGCCTCCCAGCCCATCTTCGTGCTCATCAACGCCGCGCTGTTTCTCCACAGCGTTCCCGCGCCTCGCGAAATCGCCGGCGGCCTGGTCATCATTCTGGGGCTCTATATCCTCGTCCTGGGCCACGAGCGGTCACTCGCGGCGCCGCCGCCGGATCCGGTCCGTTGACCGGACCCGGCGCGGTTGGCTATCTCCTTGCGGCGTGCTATAATACAGCCACTTGTTAGCAACCATTTACTGAATGATCCGATAATTAGTGCGAACGCATCCGACTTCAGGAGGGCCGATGGACATTCAGAATGTGGGCAAAATCATCCAGACCGGCCTGGAAGGCACCGAGGCGGTGGGCGGCGGCCAGGACAAGGCGGTCGGGAAAACGTCGGATTTCGAGAAGGTCCGCATGGACAAGCTCGAACAGGAAGAGCAGGTCACCGGCCTGAAGGCCAGCGACATCCAGTACAACGACAACATCCTGAACCGCATGGACGCCCGCCAGGTACAGAACGACTTCCTGCGCCAGGTGCAGGCTCGCGGCGAGGGAAAGGAGCTGGAAGTCCTCTCGGAGCACATCCAGAAGACGCAGGCCAGCCTGGAAAAAACCCGGGCCACCCTGCCGGCGGTGGACAAGAGCGAATTCAGCGGCGCGATCCAGAACTATTTCAAGGAATCGGAGACCCGGTTCAAGGCGCTCGACTCCATGTACCAGGAGATCTCCTCGGGCGACCGGCCGCACTCGCTTCAGGACCTACTCAAGATGCAGATGCAGATCCAAGGCATCAGCCAGAACATCGAAATGCTCAGCAAGGTCGTGGACAAGGTGGTCGACGGGATGAAGACCATCCTGCGCACCCAGGTGTGACGGACAAAATCCATTTTCGGGAGACGGTATGAGCACAATCCGTTCGTTTGCCGGAAGCCGGATGCGGCTCCTGCGCGCATCCCTGCTCGTCCTTTTGGCGGCCGGCCTTCTCGGCTGCGGCGCCACCGAGATCGCCTCCGGGCTCACCGAAGGAGAGGCCCAGGAAGCCGTGGTCACCCTCCAGCAGTTCGGCATCTCGGCCGAAAAGGTGCGGGTCGGCGAGGGCGAGGAAGCCACCTTTTCGGTGACGGTGCCCGCCGCCGAAGTGGCCAGCGCCAACCAGATCCTGAAAAAATACGAGCTGCCCCGCGAGAAGCCGAAGGGCCTGGGCGAGATCTTCACGCAGGGCGGGCTGATCCCCACGGCCACCGAGGAAAAGGCGATGATGCTGCTGGCCATCCAGGGCGAGATCGCCCGCACCCTCGAGACCGTGGACGGCATCGCCGCCGCCCGGGTGCACATTGTGATGCCGGAAAAGGACCCGCTGGCCGAAGGCGGCGGCACCCCGGCGACCGCCAGCGTCTTCATCAAGTACCGCGGCGAACAGCTCCCCCTGACCCCCGAGGAGATCAAGCAGATCGTCGCCCACTCCGTGGACGGCCTGGACCCGAACCGCGTGGCCGTGGTCCTGAAGCCCATCCTCATCGACCAGGGCAAGCTGACCCGCATGGCCAAGACAAGCACCGTGATCGCCGGCCAGGATCCCACCATCTTCATCATCGTGCTGGCCGGCCTCTGCCTCGTGCTGGTGATCGTCATGGTGGTGCTGGTGCTGAAGCTGCAGAGCGAGAAGAGCCGCTACCTGCAACTCCGTCGGGAGATGGGTGCCGGCGGCCGGTAGCGGAATGGATGGCCCATGAGCGACCTCACCGCCCCGATCGATTTTTCGAAGTATTTCCGGGACCTGGACGAATCCCCGCTGGTCGAGGTGCGCGGCCGGGTCACCGAGGTGGTGGGCCTGATCGTCAAAGCGGTGGTCCCCAACGTCTGGGTGGGCGAGCTGTGCCTCATCAAGACGCCCCACACGTCCGAACCGGTCAAAGCCGAGGTGGTGGGCTTCCTCGACAACGAGGTGCTGCTCATGCCGCTGGGCGACATGCGCTTCATCGGCATGAACTGCGAGGTCATCCCCACCGGCCACCCCCTCACTGTCAAGGTGGGCGACGGCATGCTGGGCCGCGTGCTCGACGGTCTGGGCGAGCCGATGGACTTCGACGAGAAGGGTCCCCTCGACTACGATGACGAGTACCCGGTTTACAACGACCCGCCCGATCCCCTGAAGCGACGGCGGATCCTCAGCCCCATCACCGTGGGCATCCGGGCCATCGACGGCTTGCTCACCTGCGGCGAGGGGCAGCGCATCGGCCTGTTCGCCGCAGCCGGCGTGGGCAAGAGCACGCTGCTGGGCATGATCGCTCGCAACGCCCTGGCCGAGGTTAATGTGATCACCCTCATCGGCGAGCGCGGTCGCGAGGTGCGCGACTTCCTGGAGAAGGACCTGGGGCCCGAAGGCCTGGCCAAGTCGGTCGTGGTGGTCGCCACCTCCAATGAGCCCTCCCTGGTCCGCCTCAAGGGCGCCTACGTCGGCACGGCCATTGCCGAGTATTTCCGCGACAAGGGCCGGAAGGTCATGCTGATGATGGACTCGGTCACCCGCTTCGCCCGCGCCCAGCGCGAGGTGGGCCTGGCCTGCGGTGAGCCGCCCGCGCGCGCCGGCTACACGCCGTCGGTGTTCTCCGAGCTGCCGAAACTGCTGGAGCGGGCCGGCAACTCCGACAAGGGATCCATCACCGCGTTCTACACCGTCCTTGTCGAAGGCGACGACATGAACGAGCCGGTCGCCGACGAGGTCCGTTCCATCCTGGACGGGCACATCATCCTGTCCCGCGACTTGGCTTCCCGCGGCCACTACCCGGCGATCAACGTCTCGCTCAGCGTCAGCCGCGTGATGACCTCGGTGGTCCCGTCCGAGCACCGGCAGGCGGCGACCAAGTTGCGCGAGGTCCTGGCTACGTACGAGAAGGAAAAGGATCTGATCATGATCGGCGCGTACCAGAAAGGGAGCGACCCGCGGGTGGACTTCGCCATGGACAAGATCGACGCGGTCAACACCTTTCTCAAGCAGAGCACCGAAGAGAAGATGGGGTTCGAGGAGACGGTCAAAAAACTGAAGGAACTCTTCTGACCATGGCCCAGAAGCCGAAGTACCGCCTCCAGCCCGTGCTGGACCAGAAGGAGAAGGCCAAGTCCGACGCTGAGAAGGCGCTGGCCCGTGCGCACCAGGCGCTGGCCGAGGAAAAGCGGAAGCTGCAGGAGTTGGAGGAGCAGAAAACGCGGCTGCTCGCCCAGATCGACGATGCCCGCCAGAAGCGGGATCAGAAGGCGATGGAAGGCGAGCTGACCGTCCAGGAGTCTCAACAGTACAAGATGTACATCCAGGGGCTCCACGAGCAACGCAAGGAACTGGACGTCCGGATCTACAAGCAGACCAAGGTGGTGGAGCGCGCCGCGGAGGCGGTGGAAAAGACCAAAGCCGAGCTCATCCGCTGCGCCAAGGAATTCGAAGCCATGAACAAGCACAAGGATGGGTGGCTGCAGCAGCTCAAGCTCGAGGAGCAGAAAAAGGAACAGAAACTGATGGAAGAGATCGGGATGATTCAGTTCATGAAACGGAGGGGTGACAACCAATGACTACCGACAAGATCTCTTCCGCCTCGGGCGGCCCACCCATCGATCCGTCTGCCGACGCGGGCGCCGCGCCGGCCGTGGAACGCAAGGATGCGCCGTCCGCCTTTGATAAGGTCATGGACAAAAAAGAACGCGAGCGGGACGACCGGGACGACGTCCGCAAAGGCGCCGATCGAACCTCCCCGAAGCATACGCCCGTCGACAAGGACGCCCCCCTGCGCGAGTTCCCCGTCTACCACCATCTGCGCACCCGGACCATCGAGCCGCCGGCCGCCGGCGATCTCCGCACAGACGCAGCCCTGCCGCGGAAGGTCATCGACGAGGTGGTGCAGGCCGTGCGGGTGGGCGTCAACCGGGCCGGCGACAAGGAACTCCAGTTCGACCTGAAGTCCACGGTCATGGACGGCATGACCATCCGGGTGAGCATCCACGACAACCGGGTCGTGACCATCCTGGAGGCCACCAGCCGGGATGTGCGTGACAAGCTGGAAGCCCATGTGGGAGAACTCATGCACACCCTCACCCAGAAGGGCCTGCAGGTGGCCTCCGTGGAAGTACAGTACAAGGAGCCGCCCAAGCAGCAGGACCAGCAGTCCCGCGAGCAGCAGCAACAGCAGCAGCAGGAAGAGGACGAGACCGAAGACTGGACGAAAATTTAAGGCGACCGGACAACACCCATGACCAGCCGACTCCATCTGCTTTCCGCTTCGGGCCCGCGGGCGACCCCCTATCTCTTCCAGGATCTGCCGGTCGCGCCGGGCGCCGGCACGGGCAACATCCGGCAGGTCGTCGGGCTGTGGTGGCCGCTGCTGTCGGGCCAGCGCGTGGAGCACGCCGTCATCGAGCTGTTCCGGCGGTACTGCAAGGTGAAGGAGAGCCAGCCGCCGCTCCTGGTGGTCAAGAAGGGCGGCCCGGGGCCGAAAGAGATCCAGGTGGACGCCGCCGTGTTCACCATCGGCCGGAAAAAGGAAAACCACCTCGTGCTCGGCGAGGTGGGCGTATCCGGCGTGCACGCCCAGATCCACCGGCGTGGCGACCGGTGGGAGATCGTGGATCCCGGCAGCGTGAACGGCACCGTCGTCAACACCCAGCGGCTGGCCAAGGATGCGGCGTGTCCCCTGAAAAGCGGCGACGTGATCGCCATCATGGGCACCGAGATGGTATTCAAGCTCCAGGAGCCCGAGTTGCGACCGCCGCAGGTGGCGTTCGCCTTCCGCGGATTCGAAAGCACCCTCAACCTGCCGCCGGAAACGATCACCCTGACCAACGCCCGGATCGGTCTGCACGGCTGCGCCCAGCTGGCGGACCTGCTGCTGCCCACGCGCCAGGTGCGCATGTGGTTGGAGTCACTCGTCGGGCTTCGGTACAGCGAGGAGAGCGTCCAGGAGCCGCTCAGCGACGTCGAGAAGGGCCTGGCTGAGTTCCTGCTGCTCAAGATGCTGCAGCTGGTGCACCGCCACACCGGAGCCGGCGACCACGAGGCGTTCTTTCTGGCCGCGCTCGACTCCCCCCTGCAGTCCCTGACACCGGCGGCCGAAGCCGTGGTCGCCCACTTCGTCATCCGGTTTGAAGATACCGAGGGGGACATTTGGCTGCGCATCCCCGGAGGCGTGGTCCGGTTCTGGTCGGAGCACGGCCGGGAGATGGGACTGGGTACGGCCGAGCCGACGACCGCCTACTGGCTGGACCGGCTCGACGGCTGGGACTGGCTGACGGTGCCCCTGGCCGCGCTGGTGGGCGGCGTCAGCCTGTCGCTCAACGACATGATGTCGCTGGAACCGGGCGATATCATCCTGATGCCCGAAGGAGCCCTGGCCGGCGATCCCGAAACGGGCCTGACCGGACCGGTCCGGCTGGCGCTGCGGGCCGGTTCCACCTGCACCGGCGCCGGCGCTCTCCGGTTCGCCGACGGCCGCTACTCGATCGAATTTCAGCATTTCACACGCCGACACGCGGAGGCTATCATGTCCGACAACCCGCCCGTCCCCCCCCCCGAACCGACGGCCGCAAAACCCACGGAAACCCCCGGCGAGCTGATGACCGATCTGTCCCTGACTCTCGAGGTGGAGCTGGATCGCGTCACGCTGACGCTGTCGGACCTGGTCCAGCTCGTGCCCGGCCAGATCATCCAGCTGCAGCGCGCACCCGCCGATCCCGTGGACCTGTGCGTGAACAACCAGCTCGTCGGCCGCGGCCAGCTGGTCAAGATCAACGAGGCGCTCGGGGTGAAGATTTTGTCGCTGAAAAAATGACCACCTATGAAGTTCGAGCCCTACAAACGCTATCTA
>JAAYUB010000076.1 GCA_012517875.1 Acidobacteriota bacterium
CCGAATGCTCCAGGTTTTCAGCGTGCACCTTTTTAGCAAAGTTCTTGTACATGAGTTGTTTGCAAATGATAACGAAAATGACAACCTGTTACAATCGCCTAACCCACAGAAATCATTCAAGTTTTAACCGGACAGCAGTGTAATACTATATTAATTTGTAACTGCTATATTAATTTGTGACAAGGTTCCGGAGGGTGCCATGAACAGATTTCTGATTCTCACTGTGATCGCTTTCTCTTTGTTATGTGTGTTCCCTTTGGCGGGCAATCATGATGGGTTGGACCCCGGAGCGATCCGGATCGTCGGCCGTGCGTTGGAATCTCAGCGGCTGAGATTGGAAGTCTCCATCCATCAAGGTGATACTGAAACGCTGAATATTTGTGGAGTCAAAATCTACTCGGAACCGAGTCATTCGCTGCTTTGCGCCATCGTGGATCCTGACATGCCTGCTGCGGCACAAGAACAGATCAGGGCGGAAAAGCCACGCGGGATGGTTGTGACGACGATCAGAGATCAGATTGAACCCGATTTTGAAATTCAAACTCCTCCCGTCGAGGATAATCGGATTCTGGTCGAATATGTCCTCAGGCGCGAAACAGGGGTCGTTACCCATACGGTCAGGGACGTGTATATTCCGAACGGATTCCAGTCGTTTGGCTTTGTCACGGGAGCCCGGCTTGAAAACGTGACGGAGTCATGGGTGACCAATTGCTACTGTGACGATGTCTACTGCAAAACCATCACGTGTGGCACTCCCGAGATGACCCTGTGCTGCCCCAACTGCACCTGCTTCTGTGGTCACGTCCAATGTCCTAAATGAACACCCGCCAGGCGGATTTCGCGGATACGCGCCGCGTTTTAAGCAAACGGCAACATCCGTCCGCGTGATTGGTATAAGCTTTTCCCAATAGATACTTGAGGAATCCGCCTGATCGTGTTCGGACGTCGGACACCGACTATCGGACCCGGGTTCGGCTCCCAGAACCCATCCACCATCTTTTCAATGAAAATGATCAATGATAAATTGATCAATTCCTTCGTGCCCTTTGTGTCTTCGTGGTGAATCCGCTTCGCCGGTCCGATTCCCCGGGCAAACGGGCTGAGCGGTCACAAGACTGGACGCCTCCGCCCCGCTCGGCTATGATGGAGCCGACGTCCTGAACCCGTGATCCGTAGGAGATCCGCCCGTGCGGCCAGCCCGATCCATCGGCTTGATGACGCTGTTCTTGTTCTCCGCCGCGGTCGCCCTCGCCCCGGCCCGCGGCGACGCCATGACGAGTTCCGCCGGCGGCACCCCGCCGCCGTTCCGCGACCCGGCGCTCGATCCGGACGAGCGGGCGCGCGACCTCATGGGGCGCTTGACTCTCGAGGAGAAAGCCTCGTTCATGGTCCACGAGACGCCGGGCGTGGCGCGCCTGGGCATCCCGCCGTACACCTGGTGGAACGAGTGCCTGCACGGCGTGGCCCGGTCGGGCCGCGCCACCGTCTTCCCCCAGGCCATCGGCCTGGCCGCCACCTTCGATCCCGACTTGATCGGCCGCATCGGCGCCGCCATCGCCGCCGAGGCCCGGGCCAAGCACGCCGCCCGGCCCGTCGGCGCCGCCGGCCTTTACACGGGCCTCACGTTCTGGTCGCCCAACGTAAACATCTTCCGCGATCCCCGCTGGGGCAGGGGACAGGAAACCTACGGCGAAGATCCATATCTCACGGGGCGCCTCGGCGCGGCCCTGGTCCGCGGACTGCAGGGGGATGATCCGCGGCGGCTGATGGCCGCCGCCTGCGCCAAGCACTACGCGGCCGGGAGCGGCCCCGAGGCGTCGCGTCACCGCTTCGATGCCGCGGTGGCTGAGACCGACCTGCGCGAAACCTACCTCCCCGCCTTCGGGGCGCTGGCCGCGGTCGGCGTCGAGGCGGTCATGTGCGCCTACAACCGCCTGAACAGCGAGCCGTGCTGCGCCAGCCCGTTCCTGCTCCAAACGGTGCTCCGCGGCGAGTTCGGCTTCCGCGGGCACGTGGTGTCCGACTGCGGGGCGCTCCGCGACTTCGTGGACGGCCACCGCACCGCCGCCGACGATCTGGAGGCGGCCGTCCAGGCGCTGCGGGCGGGCGTCAACCTGGAATGCGGCACCGCCTACCGGCATCTCCCCGCGGCCGTCCGGCAGGGCCGGGTGACGGAGGCCGAGGTCGACGCCGCGCTGCAGCCGCTGCTCCGTACGCTGGTCCGGCTGGGGCTGTTCGACCCGGCGCCGCCCCCGGCGCCGCCTCCGGACGTGGTGGGGTGCGCCGCCCACGCGGCGCTGGCGCGGGAAGCCGCCGTCAAATCCATGGTGCTGCTCAAGCACAACCCCGGCGCACTCCCTCTGCCGGCGGACCTGCAAACGCTCTTCGTCACCGGCCCCTGCGCCGCGAGCGTCGACGCGCTGCTCGGCACCTACCACGGCCTCGGCGCCGACATGGTCACGGTGCTCGAGGGGATCACCCGCCGCGCCGGGCCGGGCGTGCGGATCGAGTACAGCTCCGGCTGCCCCCTGGACGGACCCGTCGCCATCGGCAACATCTGGCCCGCGAGCTATGCCGACGCCACCGTGGCCGTCGTCGGGCTGACCCCCGATTTCGAAGGGGAGAAGGGCGAGGCATTCCGCTCCGGCGCCGCCGGCGACCGGACGAGCCTGGAACTGCCGGCCATCCAGGTGGAACTGGTCCGCCGCCTGCGCGCCCGGAGCCGCCGGCCGCTGGTCGTGGTGGTGGCCGCCGGGTCGGCGGTGGCCATCCCCGAGATTCTGGAGTTGGCCGACGCCGTGCTGCTGGCCTGGTATCCGGGCCAGGAGGGCGGCAACGCCGTGGCTGACGTCCTGTTCGGCGCGGCCAACCCCGCCGGCCGCCTCCCTATCACCTTCTACCGGACGCTGGCGGACCTGCCCCCCTTTGAGGATTATCGGATGGAGGGGCGCACCTACAGGTATTACCGAGGCGAGCCCGCTTTTTCCTTCGGTTACGGCCTGAGCTACACCACGTTCGGATATTCCGACTTGGCGGCGGCGCCGGCGGTGATCCCGCCGACCGGTGTGGTGGAAATCCGCGTCACGGTGGCCAACACCGGTCCG
The DNA here is from genome assembly GCA_012517875.1 of Acidobacteriota bacterium. Taxonomy (NCBI): domain Bacteria; kingdom Pseudomonadati; phylum Acidobacteriota; species Acidobacteriota bacterium. Next base: position 3,105 of record JAAYUB010000076.1, read on the forward strand.
ATGGCGGGCGACGAAGTGGTTCAACTCTACGTGGTGCCGCCCGACGCCCGTGCCGGCGGCCCGAACCAGGAACTGAAGGGATTCCAGCGGATCCATCTCGCCGCCGGCGAACGCCGCGATCTTCGGTTCCGCCTGCCCGCCGCGGCGTTGCGGCGGTGGGACGCGGCGGCCGGCCGCTGGACCGTCCGGCCCGGCGGTTACGTGGTGCGCGTGGGCGGTGCCTCGGCCGGTCCCCGTGCCGAAACGGTCCTGAGCATTGGAAGTTATGAGACAGGAGACAAGGGTAAGAAGGTCAGAGTTCTGCAACTCCCATCTTCTATCTCCTGACTACCAATTGTTTGTATTCGCAGAGGAGAGAAGCACGCTGATGAAAGAAATAGTGGGAATCATCTTCGGACTGGGTTTGATGGCCAACGCCGGTCTGTTCGTGCTCCAGGCGGTGAAGATCGGGCGGGCCCGAAGCGCCAAGGGCGTGTCCATTCTCACCTTCGCCGGCTTCTGCCTCCTGCAGGTGACGGGCATCCTGCACGGCATCTTCCAGCACGACCTGTATCTTCTCTCCGGTATGGTGGCCAGCCTGCTCGCGTGCGGCACGGTCACCGGGCTGGCCGTCTACTACCGGAACCGCTGAACCGCGGCGCCCCGCGCCCGCAGCGGGCGCGGGAGAACAGGGTTCGCCGGATTAAAACGGTTGATAGTTGATGGTTCGTGCTCGTAATGTTCATCGTGATCGTGATCGCCATCGAGACTCGGTGCTCGTTCCCGCCATGGGAACGTCAGACACCGGATACCCTCTCATCTGATATCCGACTCACCGATTCACCCATTCACCCATTCACCCTGCTCGCCGGCCCCGAATTTCTTAAATAATCCTTGCAAAGAGGTAAAGAACGGTATACAGTCTTCCCGGATTCGATCAACGGATCGATCGTTGCTCCTGCCGCCAGAAGTAACTTGTCGTTCAGCCAGTTCCTTCCAGAGCCCAGCCGAGTATCATCCGTTCCATTGTTCCGTAATCCAGGTGTTTGAACCGGCTTGGCCGGAATTTAATGTGATGCCCGTTCATCAAACGGGCCAGGAGTATCAGCATGTCGACGAAGATCTATGTCGGAAACCTTCCCTTCAGCGCCACCGAAGATCAGCTGCAGCAGATGTTCGCCGCGCACGGTGCGGTGGAATCGGTCAGCGTGATCACCGACCGGGAAACCGGCCGGCCCCGCGGCTTCGCCTTTGTGGAGATGTCCAGCGGCGCCAACGAGGCGATCCAGACGCTGAATGAGAAGGTCATGGACGGCCGCACACTCAAGGTCAATGAAGCGCGTCCGCGGGAAGACCGCAAGCCCCGCTGGTAACATCAGTTCCCGCCTCCGGGGAGCGCCAGCCGGCGCTCCCCGGGGCACATTCATCACAGATTCCCCTCCACTGACAGCGGCCAGTCTTCAATTTCATCTGAAACACCCTGTTCTCTCTGCAGGCTCTGTGTCTGCGGAAGTGAACGGTTTTTACTTCGGTGGCGGATCGGGCGGGTTGATGGGCGGACCCGGATCCTGCACGCCGCGGGCTGCCTCGCCTTGGGCGGTGGCGCCGAACATACCGGCGACCTGGGAGGCCGCCGCCGGCAGGTCGTCGCCATCCTGGTAGCCGGCAGGACTCTGCCGGTTCACGCCGGCGGCGAGGCCGGAGAAGGCGGCTGTGGACCTGAGGCTGGCGTCGTCCGGGTCGTCCGGATCGTCCGGGTCCGGCGGCATCGGTTGCGGTTCCGGCCGGGGGACCGGCGAGCTGGCGCGGGGGTCTGTCGGCGTCGGTGTGCTCGGCACGACGAATCCGCCGGGTTCGGTGGGTCCGCCTGGACCGGGAACTGGCGACTTCACATGACCGGGCCCGAGGCCGTGCCGAATCGCCGGCCGCTTCGGGTTGCCGTCGGGGCCCTGCTCGGTGCCGCCGATTTCGGGGGAATAGGCGCCGAAGCCCTCCCGCAGGATCCGAAACTTCGACACCAGATCGTCCGACCGCTTCGGCGGATCCGGCGGCGGATCCGGCCTCACGATGGGTTGGCCGGGCGTCTGTTCCGTCGGCCCCGTGTCAATCCCGCCCGGCAGTCGCTCTCCCAGTCCGCCCGGGAATCGCGGCAGGTCGGAGGCGTCATGCGGCCGATCGAGTCTCTTCTCGCCGAAGTCGAGGACTGGCGGCTGGAGCACACCGAGCTGGTCCTGCATGGACGTCGGGTGAACTTCCGCCTTTACCGGTCCCGCAGGAGCGGGAGCGGATGGCGTGTCGTCGGGTTCCGGCATCGCGGCCGGTCCGCTGAGTGGTTTGATTTCCATCGTCTACCTCCACCATTAAAGATCCGTACGCCGGACTGATCGGGGAATCAGGCATGCTGCTTGGGATGATCGTCCTGCCGATCGGTCCGGATGTCTATTCTAATTATCGGTCCGATCCGGATTTTGGACACGGACAATTTTAAGGAATCAATGGATGAATGGGTAAATGGGTGAATCGATGAGTCGGATATCAGATGAGAGGGTATCCGATGTCTGCGTCCCCATGGCGGGAACGAACCTTGAGTCTCGATGACGATTACGAATTGCAATTACGAATTACGAGCACGAACCATCAATCACTAACCGACAATTGTCAGCTCGATTCTTATACTCCTGTCCGCCCATTCTCCTTGTCAGCCGCATCACGGTGCGTTCAGGATCCGGGCATCGACCCAGTAAATGTCCCCGTCGCGGGTGAAAAACAGGTAGCGGCCGTCGGGCGAAAGGGCGGGGCACTGCTCGTTGCCGGCGGTGTTGACGGCGCGGCCCAGGTTGCGGAGCGGTGACCAGCCCCCCTTGGCGTTTCGGCGGCTGATCCACAGATCGCCCAGGCCGGCGCCGCCCGGGCGGGTGACCGACAGAATGAGGTAGCTCTCGTCGGGCGCGATGAGCGCGTCCCCTTCGAGCGCGTAACTGTTGACGGGCTCGCCGAGATTCTGTGGCCGCGTCCAGGCGCCGTTTCGGTACGACGCACGGTAGATGTCCCGCAGGCCGCGGGCGTCAGCGCGCTCGGCCTGCAGGTAGAGCGTTCCGCCGCGGGTGAGGGTGGGGTAGAACTCGTTTCCCGTTGTGTTGACGGGGGTTCCCAACTCACGGGGCGCCGACCATCCGTCGCCTTCGCGCGTCGCCACCCAGATGTCGAAATGCCGTTTGGGTGCCCCCTTGGGTTCCTTCGGACGGTTGGAGCTGAAATACAGTTGACGACCGTCCGCGGTGATGAATGGGTCGGCGTCGCTGTACGTCCCCGAAAATGCGGCCACCTCAGGGCGGGACCACCGGTTGCCCTGGCGTTTCATCGTCATGATCTGGTAGCGGCCCGACATGGTCTGGACGGTATAGAGGAATTCTTTGCCGTCCGGCGTGAAGGCGGCGTTCAACTCGCGCTTCTCCGTGGAGACGACTCCCGGCGCGAACAGCTTGGGGGTGTTCCCCGGCGGCGTCTGGCCCAGGTAGGCGCCTTGCAGCACGGGCGCCGGCGGCAACGTCTTCGGCGCGCCGGCCGCCTGGAGCATCTGGACAATCCCGGTGTGCCCTTCCCGGGCGGCGATGCTCACCGCCGTCCCGCCCCGCTGGTTCGGGGTGTTCACCGCCATCTTTCGGGCAAGCAGCGATTCCACGAGCTGCGTGTGGTTGTTCAACGCGGCCAGGTGCAGGGCGGTGTTGCCCATGGGGTCCGTCTCGGTCAGCGAGGCGCCACCGGTTAGGAGTATCTGGACCATGGCGATGTCACCCCGCCACGCGGCCTGGAGCATGGGTGTGAATCCCTCGGCCGAGCGGAGGTTCGGCCGCGCGCCCCGACCCAGGAGCATCTTGACGCAGGGGCTCTGCGAGCCGCGGACGGCGGCATGAAGCGGCGTGTACTTCAACACGTTCTCCTGGTCGTCGATCCCCGACCACTTGCCGAGCATCCGTTCGGCCACCTGAGTCTGACCCAGAAAGCACACCATATGCAGGGCCGTCATCCCTTCTTGGTCGCGGGCGCTGACTTCGGCGCCGGCATCCAGGAGGTAATTGACCACATCCATCCGCCGGCTCATGACCGCCGTGATGAGCGGTGTCCGGTTGTATTCGCCCGGAGCGTTCAGCAACTGGGGGCTCTTGGCGAGAATCTCCTTCACTTGGGCCAAATTGCCCGCGGCGACCGCGTCGTGGATCTCCGCGGCCATCGCCAGTGCGCCGCCCAGCAGGAGCGCCAGTGCGGTCGCCAGCCAACGTCTGCTCGGTCTCATGGTGTGCCTCCCGATGTTGCGGATCCCGCCCGACTGCGCCTCCACTGCCGGTGAGGCGCCCCGACGGATGCCTCCGGCCTGCGGGCGCCGGCGGCTTCCCGCTATTATCGCTCACCGAGCGTTCCGCGTCCACCTCGCGGATGCTGCGAACAGGCGGATGTCGGACCGCGGACTTCGGACAGCGGCCGTCGCATCCTCGTGCGCGTATTCGTGATCGTAATCGAGGCACGAGACACGTTCTCTCCACTTTCGTTCCCGCAATGGTCAAGTGACAGCTGCCCCGGAACGCGTGATGCGGCCAATCCCGGTCACAGCGAGGATTTGCAGACTCGCCCAATGACAGGGTGTGTTCGACGACATTCAAAATTCAGTCCAAGTCCGGCGAACGTCGCGAACGACTCCCGGCTGTCCGCATGACACAACCCGCCCGTCAGGGCCATCGATCTGGATTGCGATGGGAGGTGGGTTCCGATAGCCGGAAACCCAAATCGTGGACACTGTAATTTCCGTGCAAACGCCAACATATCAAAAGGTTCAATCGGTGGTGCGGAGCTGTTACCGGACAATGTAGCGCCGGGCCCGCCGGACACCGGATCATCTGGCCGCATTGCCTGCCGTCGCTGGTGGGAATCCAAAAGGTGTTACGGTGACTTCTCCGCCTTGCGGATCCGCAGGATCCCGCTGTAGTTCACGTCGGCGTTGTAACGGCCGCCCGGGCGGAACGAGCGCCACTCCGCTTCTGTCTTCGGCTCGTAGGTGTACGTGCGGCCGCCGGAATCGCGGAACCGGATCGTGTATTTCTCGATGCGGGTGCCGGCACGGTCTTTGGCCCCGGCCACAAACGCCGGCCACATCGGCCGCTGGTTGTCCCCCGCGGCTTCCAGCAGCTTGACATCCACCCAGCGGTCAACGGTGTAGGTGTAACGAGTCTTGTAGACCGGCCGCTCCTTGTAGACCGGCTCCTGGCCCGTCCGGGTGCGCGTGACCGACTCGTAGACGGGCCGGTCCTCGTACACGTCCTCGAAGTAGCCGTTGCCAAGGTCGCGAGTGCCCACCTTGACCCGCTCGGTGCCGGTCTTGACCTGCTCGGTGTAGGACTCCTCGCGCTCCCGGGTGCCCGTCTGGACCTTTTCCTGATGATGGACCGCCCGTTCCTGGCGCAGCACGCGGATGCCCTTGGGGAGTTCCCCCTCCCACCCTTGTTCGGTGAAGGTGCGCAGCTGCTGCGTCTGGATGGAGCGCTCCCAGTGGAAGCCGTCGGCGACGAGCACCGTGGAGCGGGGACGGCAGAACCAGTACAGCCCGGCCACGGCGACGAGGACGAAGGCCGCGGCGGCGATGAGACAGCCCTTGGCCACCTTGCGCCCGGTCGTTCCGGTGGCGGGCAGCGGGGCGGCCGGCGGTGCCGGCGGCGGCGCGAGCCGGGATCGTCCGGCGTCGGCGCCGGCGCCGCAGCCGGAACAGAAGGCGTTGGCGCCGGGATTGTCGCCGCCGCAGAAGGCGCACGTCCAGTCGGGACCGGCTTTGGCCTTCGCCACCTCGGTCTCGTCGACGACTTCGCGGGCGTCATCGGGCAGATACATCCGGACCTCAGCGCCGCGCGGCGCGCCGCAGCCGCCGCAGTATCTGTCCGGGCCGCGGTTGCGCGCCCGTCCGCACATGGGGCAATCCCAGGCACCTTCGCGAATAGCCATACGGTTTTTCCTCCATGGCCTTGGACGGCCGCGGGATGAATATTGGCAGAAATTGTAGCCGAAACGCGTGCGAAAATCCCCAAGAAAGTCAGCGGATCCGGTCCGCCTCGGATGGCGGGAGGCGGCGCGCGACTGCTGCGAAAGCTTGCGGCGGGTGGTAGAATACAGCCATCACGAGTTGGGATGAGGCGATGGCGGCTTCGGGACGGATGCTGGAATCGTGGAAAGAGATCGCTGAACACTGTGGCCGGTCGGTGCGCACCGTCCAGCGGTGGGCCCAGCGCGGCCTGCCGGTGTATCGAGACGCCGGTGGCACGAGCGACCGGGTTTACGCCTTCGCCGAGGAAATCGACGCCTGGCGCCTGGCCCAGGCGCTCCCGGGCACCGGCAGCGGCCATGACGAGGGTGACTCTCCCGGTGCCGCTGATAGCGGCGATCTGCCGTCCCCCACTGAACCGGAAGGCGAAGACGCGGACGCTGTCCCGTCCGCGGTGAGCCGGACGACGGAGCCGACGGCCCCCGTCGACGCGGCGGTTCCTGTCGCCGTAACGACTCGGCGGCCCCCCCGGATCTGGTTCCGGGCCGCCGGTTTACTGCTGGCGGTGCTGGCGGTCGGCGCGGCGGCGCTCTACTTCTTCCGGCAGACGGGGGGCGCCGACACTCACCGGTTGGCCCGGGCCCTGGCCGAGGGCGACACGGTGGTCGGTTACGACACCACCGGGCAGCGGCTTTGGGCGACCCGCCTCCCCGGTTCGGTGATGCAGGAGACACCTGAATTTTTGGCCACGAACGCGGGTGCCTGCGGCGGCCGGCAATTCGTGCTCGCCGACCTGGAAGGGGACGGCGCCACCGAGGTGCTGGCCAACGTCCATACCTCGCTGACTGCATCCGACCTGTACTGCCTTGGTTCGGACGGCCGAGTCCGGTGGAGTTATCGCCCGGGCGAGTCGCTGAATTTCGGCGGACGGCCGGTGTCCGCTGAGTGGTTTGTCCGCTTCTTCCATGTCTCCGACGCGGACGGGGACGGCAGGAAGGAGATCGTTCTGCCGGCCGTCCATTACCAACTCTTCCCCGCCAAGATGGTGGTTCTGGGTTCGGACGGAGCGGTGCGCGGGCAGTACCTGCATACGGGGCACTTTTTGAATCTGACTCTGACCGACCTGAATCGCGACGGCCGAACCGAGATCCTGATCGTGGGCATCAACAATGCCCACCGGCAGGGCTTTTTAGCGCTGCTCGACCCATCGGACCTGGCGGGTATCTCGCCACCGTCCAGCGACGCCGCCTACACGTGCGCGGGCCAGCCGCCGGGCCATGAGCTGTACTACCTGCTGTTCCCGCGGGACTGCATCAACCGGGCGACCCACGAGTACGGCGGGCTGGACGGCATCGTGGTGGAACAGGAGCAGGTCGTCGTCTCGACCTTCTGGACGATCCAGCCGCCCGAAGGGGTGGCGGTAGGCAGCGTGCTGTTCTACCTGGACCGCTGGCTGGCGCTGCGCTGGGTGGATTTCGACAACGGCTACTCCGTCCTCCACGCCTACCTGGAGCGCATCGGGCACGTCGATCACCCCTTCAGGCGGGACGAGATCAACGAACTCGACGCCATCCGCTACTGGGACGGCGACACATTCACCGCCATGCCGACTCCCAACCGCCGCGGCCGCTGGGCGAGCCGTGGGAGTGATTGACACACGGGCCGCGGATGCCGGTATAATGCCCCGGTCCGCGCCGGCGCGCCCCGAGTGGGCCGGGCGGCAGCCAGTCTGTGCGGGCGGACTCTCAGCATGACTTCGAACAGCACATCCCGGCTCTGGTGGCTCCTCAAGCAGGTGTGGCAGTTCACCCGCTTCGCCGTGGTGGGGGCCCTCAACACCGGCATTGATTTCGCCATCACCAACATCCTGGTACTTATGCTGCAGCCGTCCAGCGGCGTCGTGCTCTTTCTCATCTCGGTGGTGGCGTGCGGCGTGGCCACCCTCAACAGCTACGTGCTGAACCGGCGCTGGACGTTCGCCGATGCCTTCGGACCAGCCGATCGGGCGGAGAAACTCAAGTTCGCGGCCGTGGCGGGACTGTCCATGGCAATCAATACGACCAGCTTCCTGTTCCTCGTCCGTTTCCTGCCCCGCTACCTGCCGCCGGAGCTGCCCGAGTGGCTGGGCGTGCCCGGATTCATCCTGGTGGTCAACCTGGCCAAGTTCGGCGGGGTGTTGGCCGCGTTCATCCTGAGCTTTCTGGGATTCCGGTTCGGCGTCTTCAAGACCGAGGCGGTCCACACGTTCCGTAAAACCTTTGCATTTCCCGCGGCGCCGGACCGCGGCGGCAACGTCCAGGTGCTGGCGGCCGTCGGGCTGGCGGCAACCCTGCGGCTGCTGCTGGTGTTGCCGGGTGCGCCACTGTCGGGCGACGCCGTGGTTAACGCGGCGGCCGCGCGCGACGCGGTGGCCGGCGGTTGGGCGGTGGTGGAGCCGGCGGGGCTCAACCTGTTCACCGCCTGGCAGGCGCTGGTGCTCGCGACGGGTATGGGCCAGGTCGCTGCGGCCGTGGTCGCCTCGCTGGTCCCGGGTGTCCTCCTGCTGCTGCCCGTGGTGCGGATCACCCGAACCCTGTACGGAGCGCCGGCGGCCTGGCTGGCGGCGCTGTTCACCGCCGCTCATCCCCGCCTGATGGAATACTCGGTCAACGGCGAAGCGTTCAGCTTCTACCTGTGCGCGTTCGCCGCCGGGGTGTGGGCGCTGGTCCGGTTGGCGCGCGGCGGAGGGCTGGGGGCCGGGACGGCGGTGGGTGCGGCGTTCGGGCTGGCCGCCGCGGTGCACAACGACGGCTTCACCGCCTTTGTGGCGGCATTGCCGCTGACTGTGGGCCTGGCCTGTCCGTCCCGCGGTCTGCTGCCCCCCCGTGGCGGCGAGGCAGGCGGACGATGGCTGGCTCGATTGGCAGTGGGTGCCGCTGCGGCCGCCGCCTTCGCCGCCGTCATGATCGGCTGGGTGCTGGCGATGCCGGCTGCGCCGGGCGACGGCGGGCTGCTCCATGTCACCGCCGCGCCGGTGCGGGTGTTCACCGAACGTCTGGACCTGGCGGAGGCGGCCCGGGCCATCTACGGCGAGGCCGCAACAGCGGCTCAGTCGGTGGCGCCGGACCGCTGGTCCGGCTGGATGGCCCAGGTTGCACGGGTTCCCCAGAACCTGCTCTACTGTTTGGAGCGGACGCCGGGTCTGCTGTTGACACCTGTCCCCCTGTTCCTGTTCCTGTTGCCGCTGTTCACCGGACGATGGTGCCTGTTCCGGTCGGACAAGCTGCCCCTGGTGTTCATGATGGTGTTGCCGGTGGTGGCCGACGCCTTGCTGCGCGTGGACACGCGCAATCTTCTGACCGCGGTGGTGCCCGTTCAGATATTCGGCGCGGCCGGGCTGGTGGCGTTCGCCGCGTATGCGGCGCGCGAGTCCAGGCTCCCGGGGCTGCTGGGCGCAGTCGTGGCCGTCATCCTGATGATTTCGCTGGGGCTCACGGCCTGGCGGGCGGTGGATTTGGAACGACAGTATGAGAACCATCACCGTCTGGCCGGCTGGCTGGCGGCGTCCGTGCCCCGCGACGAGCCCGTGGCCGGCTGTGCGTATGGCTACATCGAACTCACCGGCTTTTACTCGGGGCACGCGACGGTGCCCCGGCTCTGGACCGAACGGGCCGAGGATCTGCCGGCGGACATGGACCGCCGCGGCGTTCACTGGCTGATCCTGTACGAGCCGTTCCTGCGGGCCGCCAATCCGACTTTGTTGCCGGCGCTCGACGCGGGCGTGCCCGGCTTCCGCCGGGCATTCGTCGCCACGGACCGGCGCGGACTCCGGGCAGTGGTCTTCGAACGGACGCCCTGAGACGAAAAGGCGCGGCTCAACGCCGCGCCCGCTCGTTTCCCATCGGGTTCGGGTCCGGGATTGTTACGGCAACTCCGGATTCGGGGTCCGCCGCGGTTGCCCGACCACTTTCACCTCGACGGTTTTCTGGTCCGGGAGATCGGTTTCAATCACCAGTGTTCCGGCGAACGGCCCTCCCGTGTAGCCGGCCGGCAGGGTGACCGTCACGGTGTAGGCGGTTCCGGGCGCCACCTCCTCCAGGCGGGTCTTCAGACCGGGTACGTCGCAGGTGACGCCGAGTATCTTGAACGGGGTGTTGATGGAGTTGAACCGGACCTGCCGCACAACATCCGACGGCACACCGGTCAGGGAGAAATTCAGCCGATAGGGCACGGCTCGGACGATGCCGACCACCTCGCCGACGACCAGCATCGTCAGTGTCGGCTTTTTAGGGTGGTTGGTCTTCAGGATGACTTGTTCGCTGAAACGCCCGATGGGCGTGTCGGCGGGCAGGGTGATCCGGATACGCTGGTGGGCGATGTTGTTGAAACCGGTTTTTGAGTACTCCACCCGCAAGGACGGATGGGCGCACGTGATGGCCGTGATATCGGTTTGGTCCGCGTCCTTGCCGACCAGGGTGGCGTAGCGAACCTCCTGCTGCCCCTTGTTCACCTGGCGGAACGTGACCGTGGTCTGCTCCAGGGCCAGCGTGTTCACGATGTCGGCGCGGATGATGAGTTCCACCGAGGGGTGATTCAGATCGTTGGTGGACACGGTGATCTGTTTCATGAGTGCCCGGCGGCGATTGGCGGTGTTGAGGGTGACCTCGATGTTTCCTTCCCCGCCCGGGGGAATCTCCCTGGCCGAAACCAGGGCTGCCGTGCACCCTCAACCCGCTTTGACGCTGTGAATGATCAGCATCGCCTGTCCGACGTTTTTAAACTGAAACACGTGCTTGAGGGTGACGCCATCTTCCACAACACCGAAATCATGCTTCAGGGAGTCGAACCGGATCTCCGGCTGCGGCTTGCCCGTCGGGGCCTCGGTTGTCGCGTCCTGGGCGGCGGCCCAGCCGGCCCAGGCCAGCACCAGCGCCGCAATCGGCAGCACCGGGCGGAAAAGAGTTGGCGGAATCAAGAGGGTGTTCCTCCTCAGAGGGATCAGAGTGTCATCTATACATCATTCCGGCGCCGAAGCCAAGCGGGAATGTCGGCGGCGGAGCCCGCGGCGCGTCCCGTTCCTCACAAAGGCTGAAACATCCGGGGGGCCGCTCAGTAAAATAGTCGTCACCTTGAGACGGAGGTTCGAACACGTGGGCAAATGGGTGATCGGCGGTTTGCTGTTGATGCTGGGGGCGGGGCTGGCGGGCTGCCGGCTGACCCCCGGCGGGGCGGGGGAGGAGGTCGCGCCGGCTCCGCCGGCAGACCCGATGGATCTGGTGGGAGAACTCACCGAGCTGCAGGGGGCATACCCGCTGAAAGTGATCAGCGCCCCGGGGCCGTATGGGCCCGGCGAGATCGGCGAGCTGGCCGGCGAACGGGAGCTGCTGCTGCGCGACAACGATTTCGTCCAGGGAGTGACCGGCGAGTTCCAGTTCTTCGACTTGCCGGGTTTGACCTTTGCCGTTACAATCTACCAGATGGCGTCGCCCCACGGCGCGCGGCGTGTGTATCAGGCGGTGGCGCCGTTCGGGGACAGCTGCCTCCACCTGGGCGAGGAGAACCGGCAGTCGCCGCTGGGGGTGGCGTTCCACCGCGACGTCTACTACGTCGAGCTGGTGGGCCGGAACGTGGACGAGCGCCTTTCCCGCGAGATCACCATGCTGGCGGCCGAGCTCGACAATCACTTGCAGCGCTGATGCGGGCCGCCGCCTCGGTGGCGCCGCCGGAGTGAAGTGAACGTCACCGGATCACAGGAACAACTGATCCGGCTCGCAGAAGGTGTCCGCGAGCTGTACCTGGCGCTGGCCGACCGTTTTGCCGAAACGGAACAACTGCGCGCGCTCTGGCACGATCTGGCCCGCGGCGAGGCCGAGCAGGCGACCGGCCTGCGCCGGCTGGCGCCGGCTGTAGCCGTCAGCGGCGGCCCGGATGACCCGGTGCTGGCCGAGGTGCTGCTGCGGCACCTGGCGTCCCTGGCGGAACGCGTCCGCCGCGATCGGCTGTCGCCGGAGGGCGCCCTCGCGCTGGCCTTTGGCGTGGAGTGCTCCCTGGCCGAACGCCTGGCGGCCGTGGTGGAACAGTCGGGGGCGCCGGCCGCGTGGCTCGACCCGTTTCGTGCGGCCGGCCGGGAGCACCGTCAGAAATTGCGCGATGCCGCCGCCCTCCGCGGCGTGTTCCTGCCGCCGGATGAGTAAGCCGCGCCGCCCCCCCCGACACCTGCTCTGGGTGCAGCTCGGGGTGCCCGACGCCGAGCAGGCGTTCGCCGACAGCAACCTGCCCGTCGCCGCGGGATATGTCCTCGGCCACTGTTGCGCCCGCGGCCTGCTGGACGGCCTGACGTGGGCGATCCTGGACGAGGCCACCGCCACCTACGCCGGCGATGCCGGTCTGCTCGGAGCGGTGCTGGACCACCGGCCCGATGTGTTGTGCTGCTCCGTTTACATGTGGAACGTGGAACGGTCACTCTGGCTGGCGGGACGGGTACGGGAGAGCCATCCGGAGATCCGGATCATTCTGGGCGGGCCGGAGGTCAGCCCCGGCAGCGTCTGCTGGGACGACCCCACCGCCGACATCCTGGTGGCCGGCGAGGGTGAGACGGGCCTGCCCCTCGCCCTGGCGGCGCTGGACCGCGCTGACTCCCGGCCGATACGGATCGTGGCGCCCCCGCTGGCGGCGCTGACCGGGCTGGCCGATCCCTACTCCCAGGGGATCCTGCCGCCGGGCCTGAAGGGGAACTGCCTCCTGGAAACCACGCGGGGGTGCCCCTGTCGCTGCCACTACTGTTTCTATTCGAAAAGCGCCCGGACCGTCCGCCACCACGACGAGGCCGCCATCCGCAACTTCTTCCGGTGGGCCGCCGCCGACGGCCGGGTCCGCGACGTCTACCTGCTGGATCCGTCCTTCAACCGCGCCCGCGGCACGCGGGGCCGCCTCGACAAACTGGCCCGCTGGAACCGGGGCGGGTTGGATCTCCACACCGAAACCCGCCTGGAGGGGATCGACGCGGCGCTGGCCGCGGCCTACACCCGGGCCGGTTTCCGCTCGCTGGAGGCGGGCCTGCAATCCATCCACCCCGCCGTCTGCGCCGGCGTCGGTCGCCGGCTGGATCTGCCGGCCTTCGCCACCGGGGCGGCGCACCTGGTGACGGCGGGGTTGAAGCTGGACATCGGGGTGATCCTGGGCCTGCCCGACGACGATCCGGCCGGCTTCCGCGACACGCTGGTCTGGTTGCGGAGGCGGGACCTGGCCGAGGCGGCGGAAGTGTTTCTCCTGAGCCTGATTCCGGGGACGGCGCTGCGCGAGCGGGCGGCGGCCGAAGGGTTCCGCTGGATGCCCCGACCGCCGTACTACCTGCTCGCCGCCGGCGCGTGGGACGAGACCCGCCTCCTGCAGGGCATCTACGACGTCGAGGAGATTCTGGACCGTCAGCACCACGTGGACATCCCCCCGTACGACGCCGAGCCGGCGCCGGGCGGCTGGGTCCAGCGCATCCGCCTGAACGCCGATTCGCCCGGCGCCGCGGCGGCGCTCGCCGCGGCGATACCCCGGCTGGCTGCGGTGGTCACCCTGGACATCGATTGTCACGATCCCGACCGCGCCGCCCCCCGCATCGCCGCGCTGGGCGAGCGGTTGCTCGCGGCCTGCCCGTTCGGACTGTCCCGCATGGTGCTGCGGGGCGCCCGCCCCGTGTCGTCGGACGCGGCGGTGACCATCCAGGCGGCCTTCGCCCGAGCCGACCAGTACTGGAACCGGGTGAACTACTTCCGCGACGACGCCACCGGCCTCTACTCCTGCCGGCTGTTCCAGCGGGTGCCCGCGGCCGAATGGCGCGACTGGCTCGACCGCCTGCCGGCCTGGCTGGACCTGGTGTTCGAGCTGCCGCCGGATCCGACCGAGTTCGACCGGCTGGCCGGCGCGCTGTACGAGCGCCTGCGGCCCGGCCTGAGCTTCGTGGTCGGCGGCGACGGCGTGGGCGAGGATTTCCGGCGGCACATCGTGCGCGCGGTGGAGGAAACGGGCGTTTTCAGCCGGTGGCTGCCGGCGGTGGAGTGACGCCGCTACTCGTGCCGGAGCGACTCCACCGGATCAAGGCGTGCGGCACGGGTGGCCGGGTACAACGCCGCGGCCAGAGCCACCAGCGTGGCGAAGGCGACGGCAGCCGCGATGAGCCAGGCGGGAAGATGGAACAGGTCGGCCGGCCGGGCGCCCTGCTGCTGGATATAAATGTTCATCAGATAATTGATCCCCAGCGACGCGAGCCAGCCGAGCACCACGCCGAGCACCCCGCCGGCGAAACCGATCAGGCCGCCCTCGATGAAGAAAAGGCGGCGGATGTCGGCGCGGCGGGAGCCGACCGCCTTCATGATGCCGATGTCCCGGCGCCGTTCCAGCACCGCGATGATCATCGTGTTGACGATCCCGAGGCAGGCGACCAGGAGCGAGACGCCGGCGAGGGCGCCCAGTCCGGCGTCCATCAGGATGAAGAAGCGGTTCATCTCACCCAGGATGGAGATGAGGGAGACGGTCCGGAACCCCATCTTCTGGATCGTCTGTTCCACCCGGGCGGCGTCGGTGGCGCGGGCGGTGCGGACCTCCACTGTCTGGTAGGGGTCGCCGGCGGACGGATTGCGCAGCAGGCTTTCCAGCGCGATCACGTCCAGCAGGCCCAACGCCCGGACCTGGTCCAGAGGCAGGAGGATTTCCATCCGGAGGATGGGATTGCTGAACAGGCTATCCGGCGGCTCGACGACGCCCACCACGCGCACCGTGAGTTCCCGCCGCGCCACTGAGAACGCAGACAGGGGAAGCGGGCCCGCCGCGCCGCCGCCGGCCGAGGCCGTGAAGAAAGACAGCTCCAGCTCCCGGCCCAGCGCGGCCGCGGGGGCCTTGAACCCAAGGGCGGCCGCGCAGTCCTTTGTGATCACCGCCTCGCGGTTTGCGCCCGGCAGGAACAGGCGGCCGCATCGCAGCGGATAGGCCGTCCGGCTTTCGGCGTCGGCGGCATCGTGGCTGCGGCCGAGGGAGTTTCGGCGCTTGTCGCCGTATCGCACCTCGACGGGGAACTGGACCACCGGCGAAGCCGAAACCACGCCGGGGAGGCGACGGAACCGCGCCATGGCCGTGTCGTCGAGGCGCGGCCGCGGCGTCGCCGGAGCGGGCTTGGCGCGATCGGCGGGCCGTGGCACGGGCGCGGCCGGCATGACCTGGATGGTGGTCAGAACCCGGTATTTGAGTAGCTCGTCGGTGGTCAGGCGCTGGAGTCCCACGCCGAAAGCGAAGATGCAGACAAGGGTGCCGGTGCCGATCATGACGCCGGCGGTTGTGAGCGCCGTCCGCAATGGCGTCTGGCGGAGGTTGACTACGGCCAGGCGCAACGATTCGATCCAGTTCATGCATGCTCCCGCCGGCGTGGTGAAGCTCTGGGTTGTGTTCCGATGTCGCCGGCTGGGGATATTCTACGTCGCGATGAAGAAAAATGATCCGGGTTCAGTATAATAGAACAAATTTGTGGAGAACATCGTCAACATGAACATCAAGCGCATCGCGGCTGCACTCATCTGTGTGGTGGGATTCGTAACGGCGCTCCCGGTCCCATGGGTCCGCGGCCAGGCCGCCGCGCCGCCGCTCCTGCACAGTCTGCCCGTGGCCGACGACGATCCGGGCTCCATCATCCGGCGTTTCGTCAACCCGTTGCTGGCGGGCGGTCCCAAGGCCGCCACCGGCTTCCAGTCGGACCAGGAGCACGCCGATTCCCTTGGCCCGGTGCTGGAGCCGGACACGCCGACTTTCGTGCACTACGCCCGCTTCTCCCCCAACCGGGCCAACGAGCAGAACCTCATCCTGCGGGACGGGCGGATCTTCGTCAATTTCAGCTACCCGCACGATCCGGACGAGGCGCCCGATCTGAAAATCCGCCCGGTGGATGGCGGGACCCGGCTGCCCTTCATCATCCGCTGCCTGCTCTACCCCCGCGCCGAGGGGCAGTCGGACGGCTCCATCGAGATCACCTTCCGCTTTCCCATCATCTTCTCGCCCGGGGTGGACGTGCAATCGGTGCTCCTGAATTACCGCCGGGCCAACTTCCGCGTTGTCCCCGGCAGCACCGGCGACAGCTTTGTCCTGACGATCCCGGTACACCGGAAGGAACTGGAACAAGCCTTGCGCAATCCGGCCACGCCGTGCTCCATCTATGTCAACGGCTCCGTGAGCCTAAAAAATTACGACACGATCTCCACCTCGCGATTCGCCGCCGTCATGCCGCCGCTGCAGGACAACTCGGTGGCGGGGATCGCCCGGCTCATCGCCAGCCGGGATTACCGCGGTGAGGAAGAGCGGGCGGAACTGGAGCGCCTCGCCGCCGGCATCGCCGCCGGCTCTGACAACCTGTACGAGGTGATCCGTCGCGTCAACCGGTACGTCGGCACCAACATCCGCTATTTCCGGAATTCCATGGCGCGCACGCCGCTGCAGGTGATCCAGGAAGGACTGGGCGACTGCGACGACTACACCCGGGTGATGATCACACTGTTGCGGGCGCTGGGCATCCCCGCCAAGTCGGCGGTGGGGCACATCTACGATTTCAACCACCTCGGCGCCCACGCCTGGGTCGAGGTGGGGTTGCCGCTCAAGGACGGCGACCTGCACTGGATGATCTGCGATCCCACCCTGGCCAGCGCGGCGCAGGATCCGGATTACTTCGTCCAGTTCAAGAACCGAATCCACATCTATCCGGTGACGGTGCAGAGCCGCGTGCTGAACCTGCCGGTGGACGATTCCTCGGACGTCTTCCTCAACTGGACCGGCGACGAGAAGCTGGGCGAGGTCTCTCCCCACGTCTTCCCGTCCATCATCCAGCGGTTCTACGCCGATTTCGTCACCTCCTTCACCCAGTCGGTCGGCGTCATGCGCACCTCCGGCCTCAACCTGCAGCGGGAATTTCTCCATTCCAACGGCAGCCCGTTCGTCCTGTCGGACCGGCCTGTTCCGCCCGAGCTGCCCAAGATCACCGACATGCGCGACCCGGACATCCTCTACGTCGCCCCGGATTACCAGCCGGCGGAATCCAAGATCCACGCGCGGTTCCAGATCAAGCTGAGCCAGGAGGACGACCTGCTGCTGGACATCGGGGTGATCGATGATGATTTCTACCTCGAGGCCGCCGGCGAACGTCGCGTGGTTGACGCGCTGGTGCAGGCGTACCGGAACATCTGCCAGCACTTTTTTCAGGGCGCTGAGTACCGCTTCATCACGGATATCTCGTATCTCCGCGACCGGCACAACGACCGGCTGCAGAAGGTGTCGCTGCGGGTGGGCCGCTACCTGCTGGAGCGCAATCTCAAGGAGACGGTGGATGCGATCCGCAAGGCCGGGCTGCTGAAGGGGCCCGAGTATGTGCTCATCGACCGGCTGCACACGCTGTCGCGCGGCAAGAACCTCTACCTGATGTGTGACCAGAGCTTCACCGGCCATGCTAGCAACGGTGGCATCCTGCCGATGCCGTTCTGACGGCGCGCGCGGGACGCGGCCGCAGCAGCGGGTCCCCCTTGGCGTTTGTGGGATAAGGGGGTATACTGTCCCATCTGTAATCTCATGGGGAGTGACAGGTTCATGAGCCGACCCGCCTGTTGCCGCAATTTCGCCGCCCCGACGCTTGCGCCCGAGATCGAAAGCCAGCTTCGGGAGCGCGCGCGCCGCGCCCGCGGCGACATCCTGAAGATGACCACCCTGGCCGGCTGCGGCCACCCGGGCGGATCCATGTCGTCCATCGATTTGTACCAGGTCCTCTACAGCCTGGCCGGCGTGGACCCGGCCGAACCCCGCCGGCCCGAACGCGACCGGATCGTCATCAGCCACGGCCACACGTCGCCGGGCGTGTACGCCGCTCTGGGCGGACTGGGATTCTTCCCGGTGGACGAAGCCATCGCCCACTTCCGCCAGGCCGGCGGACCGTTCGAGGGGCACGTGGAGCGCTGCGTACCGGGCGTGGAGTGGAGCACGGGGAATCTGGGGCAGGGGCTGTCGGCCGGCTGCGGCATGGCGCTGGCCGCCGAAGTCCTGGGGCTGCCCAGCCGTGTGTTCGTGGTCATGGGCGACGGCGAGCAGCAGAAGGGGCAGATCGCCGAAGCCCGCCGCTTTGCGGTGAAATTCGGCCTGACCCGCCTGACGGCGCTGGTGGATCTCAACCGGTTGCAGATCAGCGGCGAAACGGGCGCGGTGATGCCCCAGCGCATCCGGGCCAACTTCGAATCCGACGGCTGGCGGGTGCTGGAGATCGACGGCCACGACTACGCGCAGATCTACGGCGCGCTCCGCCGGGCCGTCCGCGACAACACGCACTGCGTGGCCATCCTGGCTCACACGGTGATGGGCAAGGGCGTGTCGTTCATGGAGAACCTGGCCAAGTGGCACGGCCAGGCGCTCGACGAGGCGCAACTGGACCAGGCGCTGGCGGAGCTCGGCCTGCCCAACGATTTGGACCGCTACCGCGAGATGCGCCGCCGCGGCACGGCCCATCTGCCGGCCTGGCGCCCGCCCGAGGCGCACGTGGATGTCGCGGCGGGCGAACCGCGGCTCTGGACCGCCGACAAACCCACCGACAACCGCAGCGCCTGGGGTAAGGCGCTGGAGGACGTCGCGTCGCTCAACCGCCCCCGCGCCGGGGCCACGCCCATCGTGGTGTTCGACTGCGATCTCGCCGCCAGCGTCAAGACCGGCGGGTTCGCTGCCGCCCACCCCGACCGGTTCTTCCAGTGCGGGATCATGGAGCACCACACCGCGGTTGCCGCCGGCGCCATGTCCACGCAGGGCGTCCAGGTGTTCTGGGCCGACTTCGGCGTGTTCGGCGTCGACGAGACGTACAACCAGCAGCGGCTCAACGATATCAACGAGGCGAACCTGAAGGTGGTCTGCACCCACATCGGCACCGACGTGGGCGAGGACGGCAAAACCCACCACGCTATCGATTATCTGGGACTGCTCCACAACCTGCCTGGCTTCCGCAGCGTCATCCCCGCCGATCCGAACCAGACGGACCGAGTGGTCCGCTGGGCCGCCGGGCAGCCGGGGAATTGCTTCATCGGGATGGGGCGGTCCAAATGTCCGCCGGTGCTTCGCACCGACGGCCAGCCGTTCTTCGGCCCCGACTACCGGTTTGAGTACGGCCGGGCCGATTTCTTCCGGCCGGCGGACGACGCCCATGTCACCGTCGCCACCTTGGGGGCCTTGGCCGGCCGGGCTGTCCGCGTGGCCGACGAACTGGCCGCCGAGGGCATCCGCGTGGCCGTGGCGGGCGTCCCGTCGCCCCGCGACCTGGACGCCGCCGACCTGGCCACCCTCTGCGCGTCCGGCGTGCTGATCACCTACGAGGATCATCATCGTGAGACCGGCCTGGGCGCTGCGCTGGCCGCCCGCATCCTGGAACGGGACCTGCACGTCCGCCTCGTGCGGCTGGGCGTGCGCGAGTATGCCACGTCGGGGACACCCGAGGAGATCTTGCGCTCCCAGGGCCTCGACGCGGACAGTCTGAAAACGGTCATCCGCCGGCTGGCGGGCCCCGCCGCCGTGCCGGCGGACGATCCGTCGAGCCGCTGATTCAATCGAACGGGAGGCCATCCATGTCGACCGCCATCATTCGGATCACCGGTTTCACGCTGTTGGTCCTCGCTGCAGTCGCCGCCCAGGGCGTGCCGGCACCGGCGGCTCCGTTCGCCGACCCCGCGCCCGCGACCCAGGAGACGATCCGCCCGGACCCGTCCCAGACACCGCCACCCGGGCCGGCGCTGCGGCCGGGCCGTCTCGAAGGAAAGGCCCGGTTGGTCCTCGAGAAGAATCAGCCGCCCGACGGGAAGCGGTACACCCTCCCCGTACTGGTGGACCTGACGGAGGTGTTGGTGGTCGGGGATGCCGACGACAAGGTGCCCGGCGTGTTGGGCGCCTACATCCTGGGGATCACGTTCGATCCGGCCAAGGTGCGGCTGGTGGACGTGCTGGGCGGCAATACGCCCGGATACCAGAAAGCCCCTGTCTTCACCAATCTGGAAAAGGCCAACGCCGAAGGGCTGGTCCGCTTCACCTCCTACCAGACCCGCGCTGACGCGCCCGCCGGCTGCATCGCCGTGGCCCGGGTGGTCCTGGACATCGCCGACTCCGCCGGACTCGAGACGGTGGAGTTGCTGGCGGATTCACTGGCGACCTCCATCCGCAAGGGCGCCGACGGCCGGACGGTGGGCCCGTTCGCCATTCCCTTCGAGGGCAAGGTGCTGCCCCGGCGGACCATCACCCCTGCCAAGCCCTGAGCCCGCTGCGGGCGCACCCTGAAAACAAAACGGCCGCCGGTCTGACCGGCGGCCGTTGTCGGTTGCGGCACAAGCGCTTACTTCAACTTAACGGTGTGGCCTTCCTTGATGTCGGAGCCGGAGACCACCCGCGCCTTGGACCGGTCGGGTTGGGCTTCGAACACCTCGAGGAGACCCACTTCCTTTTCCTCGGTGAACACCACCTCGCCGCGGGAGTTCTTGATGTCCACGCTCTTGAACACGGCGACCTGGTCGCCCACCTTCACGCCGTTGTTGGAGCCGAGGTCGATGATGACCATCTCGGCCGAAACCATGGCCAGTACCTTGCCAGGCACCTTGCGCAGGGCGGCCACCGCCTCATCCTGCGCCTTAGCCTCGTCCTGGGCCAGCTGGTCGGCGCGGGAGGTGTGGGTGGCCAGGAAGGAATGATCCATCTTTTCGATGATGTTGGCCATAGCCATCATCGTGGCGCGGCCCACCATGCTCTCGAGGAACTCGCTCGAGGAGACATCCAGGGCACCGCCGCCGGAACCCCACTTGCCGCCGCCCATGCTGACGCCCTTCTTGGAGTATGTGGCCTCGCCGAAATCGGCCATGATGGTCTCGGCGCTGGTGGCGTCCACGATCCGGTAATCGATCCGGACGTACGCCTCATCCTTCTTGTAGCCCAGGCCGCCGAACACGCCACCGCCCCAGCCGCTGCCGCCCACCTTGTTCTGCTTGGCGCCGAAGTTGGTGACCTTGGCCAGGAAGTAATACTGCACGCCCTTGATGTGGCCCTTGCGCACTGCGGACGCCTGCTCCACGTAGCCGGACTTGCCGAAGTCCACCTCGTCGGTGAGCAGGTCCACCTGGGCGCGCTCGATCAGGGTGTACTTGCCGGTTTTCTGCAGCTCGGTGATGAACATGTCCGTCAGGCCGGAACCCACCGTGGAGTTGTAGTACACGGAGTCTTCCGGCAGGTTGAACGTCTTGACGGCAATCACCGGTTTGCCGTCGGCGGCGGCCGCGAAGCCCGTCGCCACCGCGACCAGCACGGTCAGAGAAGCCAACACAATCAGTCTTTTCATCGCTCATCCTCCAGGATCATGGTTTGACCAATTATGGCGTCTGTATTGTAGTCCATGCGGTGTGACATTTCCACGGTGGACTTATCGACGGAACGTGTAAAATGTTGCGTCCGGGCCTGTCATGGGCCGCTAGGCTATAAGATGAGGTTGTCATGTCAGGGTTTCAGCGGGACCGCACGGCCGAGATCGGTTTCCGGCTCTGGTTGCAGCTGCCGCTGTATGCGGCCCGGCGGCTGGCGCTGGCGCCGCGTCTGGCGGCCCCCCTGCTGCGGCATCCGCTGACGGCGCTGGGCAATCTGCGCCACTGGGCCGTCCGCCAGCGGGACGATTTCCGGGGCCGGTGCCTCGGAGTGCCCTCCCGCGAGGCGTTCGTGGCCTACGTGGCGGAGCAGGCCCGCCGCTGGTCCGCCGGCGAGCTGGCGGAAAAGCCCCAGCTCTGGGTGTTCCAGGCCTATTGCGAGAAACCCCACACCGGCGCCTGCCGGCCGGCGCCCGATTCCCCCTATGCCCGTGCCGGCGCCCAGCGGCGCTTCAACGAGTTCTGCGCCTTCGCCGATCGTCCGGGAGCCGGCGGTTGCGGCGGCCCGGACACGCCGTGCCGGGTGGGGGAGTGGTTGGGGATGCTCCCGCGCGGCGGGCACGTGGACGTCCGACTCCAGATCATGCTCGACGAACGGCAGATGGCGGACTACTGGGCCGCCATGCTCCGGCACCAGGCGCAGAGCGGCCAGGTGATCCCATTCATCATGGATGTCTGCCCGCTGGCGCTATGGCTGGCCGAGGTGAGCCTGTTCCGGCTCAAGTCGCCGCTGGGGATTGTGTTCCACTTCCACTCGCCCAATCGCTGCCGGGACTTCCGCCAGTACCGCGCCGCCGACGGCGGCTGCAAGGCCGCCGATGCGCCGGTGACGCTGGACGCCGAGACCAGCCGGGCCAAGACCGAGCTGCTGGAGCGGCTGCGGGCGGTGACGACGGCGGCGCCGCCCGACAGCCGGTGAAAGCGGCGCCGGCCCGGATCATTCGCCGACCGTGCCGTCGAACGCTGCCGGCGTACGGGTAAAATGGAACGCGCCCCGGTGAACGGGGCGCGTCGGGTGGCGCAGCCGGTTTTTGTTCGGGATTGGGAACCGGCGGCGGGTCGGTCACACCCCGTCCAGGTCAGCTTCGAAACAGTCGAACCAGTAACCGTTTTGCGTCAGCGAATCGATCTCGGCCTGGACGATGGCGACGTGGCCCTGCTCGATCTCGACGAAGCGCTTAAAGAGCTTCTGGCCCTCGGCCGGGAGCAGGCGGACCATGTCCTCGTAAAATGCGCTGGTCTTCAGCTCCAGCTCCAGAGCGTTGGAAAGCATCTGTAGGTCGTTGGTCGGATCAGCGCTCGCCACGTGTTGCTGCATTTTTTTGCCGGCCGCCTCGATCTGTTTCGGCGCCGGGATGGCGGTGGGCAGGGTGTCGGCGGGGACGTTGCCGGTCTGCTTGAGCTGCTCCAGCTTGTGGTGCAGGTAGTCGAGGTGGGATTGCTCCTCGTCGGCCAGCGTCTGAAAGATGCGGCGGCCCGCCGGGTCGCTGATCCAGCTCACCTGATCGGCGTACGCCTTGTGGACGCGGCTCTCGTACTGGATCGCGGTGATGATGGCTTGTTCGACGGTCATGCTGCCTCCAGGATTATAATCGCGGATTCAAGGCCGGCCCGGCGTGGCGCCGGGCCGGCGGAAGATCGGGACGATGGCTGGCGGTGTTCTCGGTCGCCGGTCACTTGCCGCGGGCGCCGAGCTCGCGGTCCAGCATGTAGATGGCGTGCTTGGCATCGCCCATCATCGTCAGTTTCTGTACGATTTCTTCGGCGTGGGCTTCCTCTTCCACCTGCTCGTCGACGAACCACTGCAGCAGACCGATGGCGGCGTAGTCCTTCTCGGCGTGGGCCAGGTCCATCAGCTTGTGGATGCAGGCGGTGATGTGCTGCTCGTGCTTTAGCGTGGCCTGGAAGACGTCCAGCGGCGATTTCCACTCGAAGGCCGGTTCGGGGATCGCCTTGAGGGCGACGCGCCCGCCCCGCTCGACGATGTGCTTGAAGAACTTGTCTCCGTGGGCTGTTTCCTCTCTGACCTGGACGCGCATCCACTGGGCGAAACCCTGGAGGTTGATACTTTCAAAGAACGCCGACATGGACAAGTAGATGTAGGCGGAAGCGTACTCCTCGTTGATCTGCTCGTTGATGGCCTTCAGCATCTTGTCTTTGATCATTGTGTATACTCCTTGAAAATGATTTCGAATTGGCGTTCTGATGTATTGTAATCGAAGAACCTCAACCGGGCAACCTTCCGCGGATCGTCCGACGATCATCAGGCCGCCGCTGGTTTGGATGCCGCCTCCGGGCCCGGGGTTTCCAGCCGGCGCAAATTGCCGCACAACCGCTTCGGCCCAGCGGTCGTTTTGAGCGGACTGTCCCGGTGCGGACCGCGGCGCCGGGCGCCGCGGCGGGTACATGGATGCCGCGTTTCCGGTTGTCACGCTTCGGTGGTCGCGGTACAGTGGGCCCGACGGCGCGAGCGCGCCCCGCGCGAGCGGCCGAAACCAGGAGGTGGCGGCATGATGCTATCCCTGCCTGACGCGGACACGCTGTACCGCGCCCTGTGCGACAAGGACACCCGGTTCGAGGGGATTTTTGTGGTCGGCGTGCGGACCACCGGCGTCTTCTGCCGGCCCACCTGCGGCGCGCGGAAGCCGAAGCGTGAGAACGTCGAGTTTTTCGCCTCGCCCCGCGAGGCACTGCTTTCGGGCTACCGTCCCTGCAAGCTGTGTGAGCCGCTGGGGCACCCGGGCCAGGCGCCGCCCTGGCTGCGGCCCGTGCTCGAGGCGGTCGAGGCGGACCCTGCCCTGCGGCTGCCCGACGCGGCCCTGCGGGCACGGGGAGTCGATCCGGATCGGGTGCGCCGCTGGTTCCAGAAGCACCACGGGATGACCTTCCAGGCCTATCTGCGCGCCCGGCGGATCACGGACGCCTTCGGGCGGATCCGCCACGGCGGCAAAGTCATTGATGCGGCGTTTGACTCCGGTTACGAGTCGCTGAGCGGCTTCACCGAATCGTTCAAGCGGACCACCGGCTTTGCGCCCGTGCGCAGCTCCCGGCGCGGCCTGGTCACGGTGACGCGTGTCCGGACCCCCCTGGGGCCCATGCTGGCGGGGGCGATGCCGGAGGGAATCTGCTTCCTGGAGTTCGTTGACCGGCGGACGATGGAAACCCAGCTGGCGCGCCTTCGCCGGCAACTACGGGTGGAGCTGGTGCCGGGCGCCAGTCCGCATTTCGACGCGCTCCAGCGTCAGCTGGACGAGTATTTCGCCGGCGCCCGGCGGACATTCAACCTGCCGCTGGTCCTGACGGGCACGCCGTTCCAGCGGCGGGTGTGGGCGGCGCTCCTGGAAATTCCCTACGGCGCCACCCGCGCCTACGCCGATCAGGCGGCGGCCGTCGGAGCGCCGCGGGCGGTGCGGGCCGTGGCCAGGGCCAACGGCGACAACCGTGTCTCCATCATCGTGCCGTGCCACCGCGTCATCGGCCGGGACGGCGCGTTGACGGGCTACGGCGGTGGCCTGTGGCGCAAGCGGTTTCTCCTCGATCTCGAGGCCGGCCGCCGCGCGGCGATGCCCGCCGAAGGACCGGCGCGCCGCCGGGAGGGAAAGCCGTGAGCGACCGCAACCGTTCCACCGTGTTCTGCAATTACGCCGTCACCCTGGACGGCAAGATCGCCGCGGCCGACCGGTCCGGCGCCGGATTCTCCTCGCGCGAGGACCGCCGGCGGATGGATGCGGTCCGTGCCCGGGCCGACCTGATCGTGGCGGGGGCCGAAACAGTCCGACGGGATGATCCCCCCTTCCACGTGCGGGATGCGGCGCTCACAGCCGCGCGCGAGGCCGCGGGGCGCTCCGCCACCCCTGACCTGTGCGTGTTGAGCCGCAGCGGCCGGCTGAATCCTGAGCTGAAGATCTTCCGCCAGACGCGTTACCGGATCCTGGTGGCTACACCGGCATCGTTTACGGCGCCGCCGGGCGCCCGGGCGGAGGTCGCCCGCCTGCCGGTGACGGAACCGCCGGACATCCGGCGGCTCCTGACGGAGCTGGCGGCGAGAGGCTACCGGGAGATCCTCGTCGAGGGAGGCGGTCGGGTCAACGCGCTGTTCTTCGAGGCCGGCGTGGTGGACGAGGTGTATCTGACCCTGTGTCCGGTGGTCCTCGGCGGAGCGGCGGCGCCCACGCCCGTGGACGGTGCCGGGCTTCCGGAAGCGGTTCGGGCGCGCTGCGTGCTCCGTTCCGTGGACCGGGCGGGGGATGAACTGTTTCTGCACTACCGGGTGAGACACACGCCGCGTTGAGCGGCGCCGGGAGGTGAGGCAGGACACGGGCCCGCTGGGCGGACCGGCAGGCCTTGCCCGCCGATCGGTCTCGTGACGGCACGCTACTCCTGCGGCGGCGCAGCGGGTGGTGGCGCCGGAGCGGTCGGGGGACGTGGTTGGTTGATGGCGATCATCACCCGGTAGTAGACCCGGACCGCCTGGCCCTTCAGGGTGGCCGGCTGGTAACGCCATGAATCCAGGATGTTCCGTTCCACGAGCCGGTCCACTGCGGGCGTCACGCTGCTGATGATATGGAAGTCAGTGGGCACACCCCCCTCATCGATGGTGAAACGGGCTTTCACCACGCCCCGGACTTCCGTCAGCTCGGGCGGTATCTCCACGTCCGGCGTGGCCAGCGGCAGCGGCGCCACCAGGTCTTTCTCCGACAGCTCATAGACGACGGCCGGCTGCCCCGACTTCGGCTCGCCGGTGGCCCGTGTCGCCACCGGCATGCCCGGGTAGCTGTGGCTCAGAAAGTAGGCGTGCTCGCGCAGGCCCGGATCCGCCGGCTCGTAGCCGCGGGCGGCGACGTAGCGCAACCCGTCCAGGATCACATCGAGGCGGTAGACGTCGGCGTTGATCGCCAGCCGGTGGATATCGGTGGCTCCGGTCAGCCGGCTCTGGCGCTCCTGCCGGAGGACCGCATATTTCTGGATCTCGGCGTTGACGAAGGCGGGATCCTGCAGCTGCGTCCGGCTGTAGTGCGGCCAGGCGGTCATGGCGCCGGCCAGTCCGCCCAGAACCAGAACCAGTAAGGGAACGGTCACCACGAATCGCATCGTCTTCACGACCATACCGGTTGCTCCTGGGGATGAAATTGCCTTTATTATAGACGGCTGGCTGTTTCCGTCAAAGATTTTTCATGCGCCGGCAAGACCTTTGGGCGATAATGCGGCCAGCGCCGGGACCGGCGCCACGGAGTGACGATGCGCGATCTCGACCAAACCCGGGTCACGGCCGAACCGCCGGTGGGTGCCGGCACGCCGCCGGTTGAGCCGACTGGAACCGCGGCGCCGGCGGCCGATCCGGCCGGGCCGCCGTCTGTTCCGGCGCCGGTCCTGACGGCGCCGCAGGTCATGGGACGGCCGCTGGCGCTGCTGGAAGTGGTGCTCATTTCGGGGATCCTGACCGATATCGTCGCGGCGCTGGCGGCCGGATGGCTCACCGGCCTGTCCCGCACCGATCTTCTGCGCCGGCCGGCGGGGTTGTTCACGTACCTGATGCTGAGCACCGTCCTGTTGCTGGTCATCTACGTGCTGTGCCAGCGGGCCCGCCGGGAGGAGCCGGCGCTCCGGATCGCCGTCCGACCCGCCGGCGGATGGGCGGGGGAAACGCTCGTGGCGCTCGCGATCCTGCCCGCGCTCTTCATCACCATGTTCGCGGGCGAGCTGCTGATCCGCCTCGTCGCCCCCGGGGCGATCCCGCCCCTCAATCCGGTGCTGGCGATGATCCGGACGCCCGGCGACCTGGCGCTCATGCTCATCAGCGGGGTGATCGCCGGCGGCGTGCGCGAGGAGCTGCAGCGGGCGTTCATCGTCCGGCGCTCCGCGGTCTACTTCTGGACGCCGTGGCTCGGGCTGCTGCTCTGGAGCGTCCTGTTCGGCCTGGCCCACGAGCCGCAGGGCATCGCCGCGGTCTTCATCACCGCGCTGCTGGGATTGGAGTTCGGCGTGCTCTACCTGTGGCGGCGCAACGTCTATGCGCCCATCCTGAGCCACGCGCTGTTCAATGTGATCGTGCTGATGCTATACTGGTTCACCGTCTAGCCCCGCGCGGCGGGCGTCCGCGGCCGGACGCCGGCTCTGCGACCCATCCTGGAGGAATCCTTATGGAGCTGAAAACCGTCGGCATCGAAATCCCCGAGGGGTGCAACGTCATCGTGGGCCAGTCCCATTTCATCAAGACCGTCGAAGACCTCTACGAGGCGATGGTCACCGCGGTGCCCGGGTTGAAGTTCGGGGTCGCCTTCTGCGAGGCGTCGGGGGAGTGCCTCATCCGCTGGGACGGCACCGACGACGACCTCACCCAGGCGGCCATCCGCAACGCCCGGGCCCTGGCAGCCGGGCACACGTTCGTGGTGCTGATGCGGGACGCTTATCCCATCAACGTCCTGCCGCGGATCCGGGCGACCCACGAGGTGGTCAATATCTTCGCCGCCACCGCCAATCCGCTGCAGCTCATTGTGGCCGAGTCGGAACAGGGGCGCGGCGTGTTGGGCGTGATCGACGGGGAGCCGCCCAAGGGGGTCGAGGATGCCGGCCACCGGCAGTGGCGGACCGACTTCCTGCGCCGGATCGGTTACAAGCGTTAGAGCCGTCGGCCGTAACGGCCCATGAGCTGGGCCGAGGCGAGCACGCGTCCGCCCATGGCCCGCTCCAGATCCCGGGCGGTGCAGCCGGCGGGCAGGTCCAACGGTTCCGACAGCGCGAACAATTTGAAGTAGTACCGGTGCGCCGGCCCGTGGGGCGGACACGGCCCGCCGTAGCCCACGCGCCGGAAGCTGTTGACGCCCTGCCGGGAGCCGTCGGGCAGCTCGCCGGTCTTGGCCACGTTCTCCGCCAGGCTGGTGGCGCCGGCCGGGATGTTGAACATCACCCAGTGCACCCAGGTGCCCATGGGCGCGTCGGGGTCGTCGCATAACAGGGCGAAGCTCCGGGTGGCCGCGGGCGGCGTGCTCCAGGCCAGCGGCGGCGACACGTCAGGGCCGTCGCAGGTGTGGCGGGTGGGGATGGTCTGGCCTTCCACAAACGACGGACTGGACAACTGGAATTTCATAACACCCTCCTGGATCGCGGCCGGTCGGTCGTCGGGCCGATCGGTCGATCGCGCCGCCTGCCGATCGGCTGTCGGCGCGGATCTTCCGCCGGCCTGCCCGCAAGCCACCGCCAACGCGGCCGCCAGGGCAAGCACGACGGTCAACAGCCATGGGCCGAGTGGTCTGATCATCATGTCGCTGCGATCCGCCGGCTGGAATTGTCACTATTCTATCACAACCGCCGATCCGTTGCGGAGGATGCGGCGCCGGGGGCATGGCGGTGAACAGTAAACAATTGGGTCGGAGATAGGCGTTCCGGGTGTGTCGGGCTCGTAATTCGTCAATGTGATCGTGATCGTGATGCGTGATCGTGCGCACATGCGCAATCAACGGGAACATCACCGTGCGCACGCGGGCCGCAGGAGGCGGCGGCGACCTGCCGAGCATGATGGCGCTGGTGGTGGACGGGGTTCCAACCGGCTGGTCGCTTTGGATCAACAGCAGTTTCAGCATCGCTGAGTGAAAACAGACTCAACGGCGTCTGTTCATCACCGCAAGCCGCATCCACAGAGTTTCACCGGGCAACCATCCGATGTCCGATGTCCGAAGTCCGATGTCCTCTTGGTGGAACGAGCCTCGAGACTCGAGCCTCGATTACGAATTACGATCACGATTTCGATGAAGAATCCGAGGCCCTGAGCCACACGAGGGTGGCGCCCCAGTGGCCGCGACCGGGCGGGGCGTCGGCGAACTGCTCCACAAAATCCAGGCGGGCCAGCAGCGTCTGCACCCGCCGGCGCTGGACGCCGATCCCTTTGCCGTGGATGAGGCGCACCTCGCGCCAGCCGCGGGCGCGGCACTCGCGGAGGTACGCCTCGACCACCGAGGGGATGTCCGCCGGGGCGAAGGCGTGCAGGTCGAGGGCGTCCTCGATGGGGAGGGCCACGTACGAATCATCTTCGGGATCGGCCGGGGGCGGGGCGGGGGGCTCGCCGGCCCGCACGTCACACTTCCTGGATGCGTTTGCTCAGGATCGTCCGGATATCGTCCAGGCTGCGCTTGTAGATCAGGCTCATGACATAGAGCTCGTTGGCCAGGAACAGGGGCACCAGGCAGTACTCGAGCAGCAGGGCGCTGAACAGCTGCGGGTGCTCCATGAGCGTGGTGAACGCGGGGGCGGAAATATTGTGGTACACCTTGAGGATGCGCGATTTGGCGTACGACATCTTGCGCTTTTCGAGAACCACGTCCTCCTTGTGGGTCAGGAACTCGCGGATTTTCTTGTCGTGCAGCGGCTTGAGCTGGGATTTGGCCTTCTTGCTGAACTGCTCGAAGGCGTCGTGCATCTGCTTGAGGCGGTCCACCTGGGGATCGATGATGAACTGCTTGGCCTTGGCCGCCTTCCAGTGGAGCGTCGCGTTGCGGAAATTGTACTGGAAGCGCTTCATCACGTAATCCATGTTCACGTCGCGCAGATTCTTTTCGAACACGTCTGCGGCCGGAAGCTGGAAGTCCTCCAGCTTGAAATCGTCGTGATAGACGTTGACCGACGTTTCCACCACTTTGTGCCGCGCTTCGGTGTAAATCTCCAGGGCATAGACGTTGTTCAGGTCCATGTTGAACCGGTTGTGGAGCCGGAGACGGAGCTGGGTGGGTGAATCGGCCGCGCCCGCGCCGGTTTCCTTCTTGATTTCCCGGTTCAGACTGGTGTCGATCTTGGCCCCGAGATCGTTGTGGCGGAACAGGATCATCGCGTTGTACACGATTTCTTCGAGAGTGTTGTCCTGGATTTCAATGAAGTCCTTCACGCGGTCCTCCGGAGAAGCGAAAAGATGGGGCGCAGACAGCCCTGGCGGGTGATGGGGAACACACTGGCAATCTGGCGCGCTGTCGGCATGCTGGTCGACTCGCGGGAATCGAATCCTGACGAGATCGTCAGTTTAGCGGATAATTTTCAGAGATTCAAGCATTTGGTTGAAAAATGGTTTGAAAACGTGCGCTGCGGCCGGCATCTGAGTATAATTGGCGGACAATGCGGCGGATAGAGGCGCCGTCGATCGGAAAAGGATGCCATGGAACAGGTGTTTTCACCCAAATGGATTGCCTGGGAGACCACCCGCCGGTGCAACTTGCGGTGCATCCATTGCCGGTCGTCTTCGGGGGCGCAATCGCCGGCGGACGGATTTTCCACCGCCGACGGGTTTCAACTCATTGATGACATTGCTGATTACCACCCCGCCGTGCTGGTCCTGTCGGGGGGCGAACCGCTGCTCCGCACAGATATCTTTGATTTGGCGCAGCACGGCACCGACCGCGGCTTGCGGATGTGCCTGGCCACCAACGGTACGCTGGTGGACGATGCGGTGTGCGAGCGGATCAAGGCGTCCGGCATCCGGATCGTGTCGCTGTCGCTGGACGGCTCCACAGCGGCGGTGCACGACAACTTCCGCGCGCAACCCGGCGCCTTTGCCGGCACGGTGCGGGCCGCGGAGCTGTTCCGCACCGCCGGGATCGAGTTCATCATCAACTCCTCGTTCACCCGCCGGAACCAGGCGGATATCGCCGCCACCTTCCGCCTGGCCAAATCCCTGGGCGCCACCGCCTGGTACATGTTCATGATCGTGCCCACCGGGCGGGGCGAGGACGTGCTGGCGGAGCTGATCTCCGCCGACGATTACGAGGAGCTCCTGCGCTGGCACTACGAGCAGGAGAAGCGCGAGCCGGATATGCTCATGCGCCCCACCTGCGCCCCCCACTACTACCGCATCGTGGCCGAGGAGAATCGCAAGGCCGGTGAGAAGCTGGCCCGCCGCTCGCTCAAGTTCAGCACCGGTGGCGCCAAGGGGTGCATCGCCGGACAGACCATCTGCCTCATTGACAACAAGGGGGAGGTGTATCCCTGCTCCTATTTTCCGCGCTCGGCGGGCAACGTCCGGCGCACACCCTTCCGCGAGATCTGGGAGAAGAGCAGCCTGCTGAACGAACTGCGTGACTACCGCAATTTCAAAGGCAAGTGCGGCCAGTGCGAGTACCTGAAAATCTGCGGCGGCTGCCGCGCCCGCGCCTACGCCGTCACCGGCGACTACATGGACGAGGAGCCGTTTTGCAACTACGTGCCGGCCCGGCTCCGGCACGCCGGCGGCTCTTCCAAGCAAGAGGCCACTTCATGAACCCCACCACCCGTTTCCTGGACGTGCTCCACGGCCGCCGGCCCGACACCACCCCCATCTGGATCATGCGCCAGGCGGGCCGCTACCTCCCCGAGTACCGGGAGCTGCGCGCCCGGCACGACTTCCTGGAGCTGTGCCGGACGCCGGAACTGGCTGTCGAGGTGACGCTGCAGCCACTGCGGCGCTTTCCACTCGACGCGGCCATCCTGTTCTCCGACATCCTGATTCCGCTGGCCGGCATGGGCCAGGCGCTGACTTTCCACGAAGGCGAGGGGCCGCGCCTGGAGCCCGTGCGGACCGAGGCGGACCTGGCGGCGCTCGATCCCGGGCGCGTCCCCGAGGCCAACGCCTTCGTGCCGGCGGCGATCCGCCTGCTCCAGGGCGAGCTGGCCGGCCGGGCGCCGCTGATCGGCTTCGCCGGCGCGCCGTTCACGCTGGCGTGTTACGCGGTGGAGGGGGGCGGCTCCCATTACTTCCGCTGGGTCAAGGGGATGATGTTCGAGGCGCCGGAGTTGTTCCACCGCCTCATGGAGACTATCACCCGGGCGCTGGAGCACTACATCGGCGCCCAGCTCGCCGCCGGCGTCGACGCCTTTCAACTTTTCGACACCTGGGGCGGCATCCTGTCCCGGCCGCACTACGAGGCGTTCGCCCTGCCGTACACCAGGCGGCTGCTGGCGGCGGTCGGCGCCGCCGGCGTGCCGGCGATCTACTACGTGCTCGACGGGGCGCACCTCCTGGACCTGGTGGACGGCGCGGGCGCGCCGGCCCTGGGCCTGGACTGGCGGACGCCGCTGGCCGACGTGCGCGCCCGGGTGGGTTCGGACCGGGTGCTCCAGGGGAATCTCGACACCGCCGTCCTCTACGGCACGCCCGAGGCGCTGCGGCGCGAGACGGCCGCCGTCATCGCCGGGGCGGGAGAGCGGCACGTCTTCAACCTGGGCCACGGCATCTGGCCCGACGCGCCCGTGGACATGGTCGCCCGGCTGGTGGACCTGGTCCACGAGCTGGGCCGCCGCGGGGACCGCTGAGCATGGCTGCGGCCGCGCGCACCGGCGTGTTGCTCCTGGCCATGGGCGGTCCGGAATCCCCGGTCGAGATCCAGCCGTACCTCCAGGAGTTGCTGCGGGACCGCCGGCTGGTGCCGCTCCCCGGGCCGGCCGTGTTCCAGGAACTATTCGCGCGGAAGATCTCGCGCCGGCGAGCGCCGCAAATCGCGGCGCGCTACGCCGACGCGGCCGGTGGCGCCTCGCCGCTGAATCCCATCACCCGCCGCCAGGCGGCCGGGCTCGAGGGGCGGCTGCGACGCGCAGGCGGCGATTGGTGCGTGGCGCCGGCGTTCCGCTACCAACCGGCGCTCACGGACGAGTCGGTCCGCCGGCTGGCGGAGTTCCGCCCGGAGCGGGTGGTGGCGCTGCCGCTATATCCGTTCTACTCCCACGCCACCTCGGGTTCCTCACTCGAGGACGCGCGAGCCCGCTGGGCGGCGGGCGCGCCCGCCGGGTGGGCGGGGGAGTGGCTGGAGGTCCGCGACTGGAGCGGCGAGCCCGGCTACCTCGACTGGCTGGCCGGCCGCGCCACGGCGGAGCTGGAGCGGCTGGGATTCGCGCCTGCCGGCGCGGTGGTGCTGCCGTCCGTCCACGGCCTGCCCGAGTCCATGGTCCGCCGGGGCGATCCCTACCGGACCCAGGTGGACGCGGCGATCGCCGGGCTGCGGGCGCGGCTGGGCGGCTGGCGGGTGGAACTGGGCTTCCAGAGCAAGTTCGGCCCCGGGCGCTGGTTGCAACCGTACACCGACGCGCTGATCGGCCGGCTGGCCGCCGAGGGCGTCCGCGATGTGCTGATGGTGCCGCTGGGCTTCGTCGCCGAGAACCTGGAGACGCTCTGGGACATGGACCGCGTGTTCGCGCAACAGGCCCGGGACGCCGGCATCGGGCGCTTCGCCCGGCTGGCATGCCCCGACGATGACCCGGCATTCATCGAGATCATGGAACGGCTGGTTCGCGCCCGCCTCGGCGGGTGAGGGCGCCGGCCCCGCAGGGAGGACGAACGAACATGGCGGACGAGCGGACCTACAGGCCGCGGGTGGTCATCGCCGGCGGCGGCATCTCCGGGCTGGCCACCGGCTGGCTGGTGCAGGAGGCCCTGCGCGACGCCCACCTGCCCCTCGGGGCGGAGGTGGTGGTGCTGGAGCCCGAGGCGCGGCCGGGCGGCAAGATCTGGACCGTGGCCGAGGCGGGCTACCGGGTGGAGGCAGGGCCCAGCGGCTTTCTCGATTCGAAGCCCTGGACGCTGGACCTGGTGAAGCGGCTGGGTCTGGACGCCGAGCTGCTCCGTTCCGACGACGCCGCCCGCAAGCGCTACATCTATCTGAACGGCGAGCTCCATCGCCTGCCGGAGAATCCGCCCATGTTCCTCAAGTCGCGCCTCCTCACCTGGCGCGGCAAGCTGCGCATCGCCGCCGAGCTCTGGCAGCGGCCGTACCGCGGCGAGGCCGAGGAGACGCTGGCGGCGTTCGCCCGCCGGCGGCTGGGCGAGGAGGCGTACCGGCGGCTCCCGGACCCCATGGTCATGGGCGTCTTCGCCGGCAATCCCGAAACC
The DNA here is from genome assembly GCA_012517875.1 of Acidobacteriota bacterium. Classification (NCBI taxonomy): domain Bacteria; kingdom Pseudomonadati; phylum Acidobacteriota; species Acidobacteriota bacterium. The sequence goes on from JAAYUB010000076.1 coordinate 37,369, forward strand.
ATGAGCCTGCGGAGCGCCTTCCCGCGCATCTTCGAGCTGGAACGCGACTACGGCGGGCTGTTCAAGGCCATGTTCCGCCTGGCCCGGGAGAAGCGGCGGCGGGGCGAGAACAGCGAGTCGGGTCCCGCCGGACCCGGCGGCGCGCTCACGTCGTTCAACACCGGCCTGGACGCGATCACCGGCGAGCTGGCGGCGCGCCTCGGTGACGGGGTGCGCCTCGGCCGCGGGGTCGCGCATGTGGCGCGCAACGGCCGCGGCTTTGCCGTGACGCTGGACGACGGCGAAACCCTGGCGGCGGACGCGTTCGTCTCGGCGGCGCCGGCCGACGCCGCCGGGCGGTTCCTCGACGGCGTGCTGCCGGAGCTGGCGGCCGAGTTCCGGGCACTGCCCTACTCGCCCATGGCGGTGGTGGCGCTCGGCTTTGCGCCCGGGCGCGGGGTGGCCGCGCCCGACGGCTTCGGCTTTCTGGCCCCCTGGACGGAGCGACGCGACATCCTGGGCGTGCTCTGGACTTCCTCGATCTTCCCCGGTCGGCGGGCGCCTGATGGCGGCGTGCTGCTCACGGTGATGATGGGCGGCGCCCGCCGCACCGACATCGCCGGCCGCACCGACGCCGAGGTGCTGGCCGACGCCCGCCGCGAGGTGGCCGCCACCATGGGGGTGGCGGCGGAGCCCGATTTCGTGAAGATCTTCCGCTGGAACCGGGCTATCCCCCAGTACAACGTCGGCCACTGGGCGCTACGCACCCGCGTGGAACGAGTGCCGGACCAGGTGCCGGGCTTATGGGTGGTGGGGAACGCGTTCCACGGCATCGGGGTCAACGACTGCTGCGCCGCGGCGCTGCGCACCGCCGCCGCTGTCGCCGCCCACCTCCGCGCCAACCATCCGGAATCATAAAACCACCCGGCGTTTTCCAAGCCGCGCGCCCCAGGCATGGGGCGCGGAGAAATGAAGTTCTCGCGGAAAGACTGTCCCCCCGCCCCACTGCCGAGGCGCGACGCGTTCATCGCGTTCTGCATGAAGATTTGCACCCAATGACAGTGAATTCGAGCCAGAGATGCAAGCCGCCGGATGCTCGTCCTCGCAGGCTGCCGCAGGGCGGAGGATGGGGGGCGTTTGGGGAGGGCATGAAGATTTTTCGCAACGAACTCACGGGGCGTGCCGATAATTGAATCACCCAGCAATGTCGGAGCCAGAAAACATACTCATTGGAGGGTATCATGGACATCCATAAACTGCCGCCGTCGCTCACGCCGCTGGATCTGCCCGAACCGTCGGACGAGTCTGTCCAAGCGGACACTGTCAAGTCGGCAGCCTCCGCTCAGGGAGCGATCGCCCCGGACAAGCAGTTCCCGGACACCATCCAGAGCGGGCCGGATCGTTCGCTGGTCGCCGACCTCCAGCGGAGTGTCGGTCAGACGGGCGGTGAGGGTGGGGGGGGCAACGTTACGGACAAGGGAGTGTGGAGGATGGGCGGCGAAGGGGGCGGCGGCGGCAAGGGGGTCGAGCACGAATTGCGCCAGGTGGGCGGCGAGGGGGGCGGCGGCGGCAAGGGGGTCGAGCACGAACTGCGCCGGGTGGGCGGCGAGGGAGGTGGCGGCGGCAAGGGGGTCGAGCACGAACTGCGCCGGGTGGGCGGCGAGGGAGGTGGCGGCGGCAAGGC
>JAAYUB010000077.1 GCA_012517875.1 Acidobacteriota bacterium
AAAGAGGATGAGATCGGCGTCGAGAACGTCTGCCTCCCCGCTGCGCCGACGGCCGCCAAGGCCAAGAACCCCTGCCACTACCTATGGCAAGGTCCGATCTACATCGAGGAAACCGGCAACGTGTTTCCCTGCTGCCACGCCTGGACCGGACAACCGCTTGGCAACATCCGGGAGGAGCCGCTGGATCGGATCTGGAACAACGGACGCATGCAGGCGATGCGGGCCGCCCACCTCCGTGGCAACGCCGGCGCCTTTCCCGAGTGCGGCGGCTGCATGGCGGCCCGGCCGCGCCTGCCGCTCATCGTCGGCAGCTCTCTCGTCGACATGTACAGTGTGCGCAAGATCATCCCGGTGATGGAACGGCTGAACCTGCTGTTCCGCTTCGCCCTGTTCGAAAAACGTACCAAATCGAATTGAAACCGGCCGCACTCCGCCTTCTGGACAGCGGTTGGGGGACGGCGCTCACAACCGGGCCTACGGCGGTGCGCGTCAGGTCGTTGGCTTGCTCGGAAATCCGTTCAACCAGGCGATATCCACGTGGATCAGTCCGCCGCTTCCGGACCGGTGCCGGGCTCCATCGATGCGTCGATATCTGCAATGAGCCGGGGAAACTGCTTCCAACGTTTTTCGAAGATCCTGCGGCAATCCCGGGCTACGCCGTCGAGCCGTTGAATCATGCTGCCCACGAATATCAGCGCCTCCGGCGGGATTCCGCCGACCGACGCCAGCTGCTGGGCCATCTCGCGGAGCTTTGTCTCTGCCACCTGGACGTCCTGGTGCTCGCCCAGGCAGTCCTGATAGTCCACGCATTGGCCGATCGCCGCGGTGAACGCCTCGGCGAACAGGTCATTGAAAAATTCGCATGTGTAGCGCAGCCGTTTGAAATGGATCCGGATGCGGTGCAGCTGGGCCGGCGTCAATTCCGCCGGGCGGCGCTTGAGCCATCGCTGGAGTCTCGCCATCGCCGCCCGGATCAGCGGCGGCGCCGCTTCGATCACGCTGCGGACCGGCTCGGACGGCGGCGGCCCGCTTTCGTCCGCCGCGATTCGCTCCAGCCGGTTCAACATCTGCGCAAACCGGTTGCCTGCCAGCGCTTCGTTCAGTACGGCCAGCGCTTCGTTGCGCGCCGATTGCATGTGCTCCCGAATGGCTGTGGGCACGGCCGGCCGGCCGGCCAGTTCGTCCGTGTAACGGTGAATGTTCCAATGCATGATGTCCAAATCGCGCACCTGGCCCAGCAGCCCGGCGATCCAGGCCAACTCGGCCCGGAGGGCCTCCGCTTCCGTCCGTCCCAGCTCCTCGCCGAACAGCCGCAGGGCAAACCGTGCCCTTCGGGTGGCGACGCGGATATCGTGCACGAATTCCGGATCCAAATCCATCCGGGCCCCTTCGATGTTGGCCTGCATTTTGAACGCCTGCCGAGACAGCAATTTTTGCCCCGCCTGGCGAATCGTATCGTCGGATTTCAGCTTCAATCGGGCAGGCACGGGCGCGCCCGGCAGGTGTGCATCCACCACATCCAGGCCGTACACCAGGAGATCTTGCGGCAGTGGTTTCAGCCGAAACAGATCCCGCAGAAAGCTGCCGATCACTGCGACCTCGCTCTCCTGGCCCTCCGGTACCGACAGGCACACCAACCGTGGGCCCGCGGTCCACTCCCGGGCCATGGGTCGGGCAAATGCCGCCTCGCCGAAACTGAGATGGAACACCTGTCCAGATCGGGCCGTGAGGTGGTGCGTCCGCCGGCGGACACTCAGGCGGAGCACCGGCAGCAGGCGCTGTCCGCGCCATTCCACCGGTGTATCGTCAGGCGGCGGCGGGGCTGCTGGTACCTCGTCGGGCAACGTATCAGCCGCCGGCGTCAGTTCCGCCCGAAACCACCGCCACTGCGCCGGATCCGCGATACCGAGCAGGCGGATCCCCCGCCGGAACAAACTGCCGGAGTGGGTATCGTAGTAGGTGCCTTGCCATACTTCGTCTTCGGCTGCTTCCAAAAAGTACCCCAGAGCCGTCAGGCCGTCCCGGACCCGACGCTGGCTTCCCGTTAAGAAATAACACCGCTCAACGGCTGTCATTCCGTGGCCCGTTCGGCGGGGAGTGATTCACACGCCCCGCAGTTTGATCCCCCTGAGGTATTCACCGCCCCGCGCCCCGGGCACCGCGCGCGCCTCCAGGTCGGCCACCAGATCGGCCACGGCGTATCGGAACCGGACGATGCGGGGCCGCCGGATGGCCGGCCCGACGAAATCCGCCACGGCAAAGGCGCCGCGCGGGTCGCCATCCACAGGCCGTCCCACCGAACCGCAATTGATGATGCGGATGCCGGCGGCCATCTTCGTGAACGGAATATGGGAATGCCCACACACCAGCGCCTGGGCGACCGGATCGAGACCTGCCCGCCGAATGGTTTCAGCGGTCACGCTGGGGAAGAGATACTCCTCATCGGATTGGGGCGTCCCATGGACTACCTGGGTGCGCACGGAGTCGAAATCCAGATGCAGGGTGTCCGGGAGCGCGGCCAGCCATTCCCATTCCGCGTCGCCCAACTGTCGGGCGGTCCAGACCAGGTGGGCAGCGCTTTTTCGCTTCAGCCACCGCTTCTGGCGTTTCGACTTGCCCTGCAGAGACAGAAGCTTGCGTTCCACGTTGCCGCGTATCGCCAGGGCGGACCGCTCCCGCAGCAGCCGGATGACTTCCACGGGGTGCGGGCCGCCGCCGATGACATCACCGGCCACGACGAGACGCTCCGTCCGGAGCAGCCGGGCGCGCTCCAGGGCGGCGCAGAGGGCGGGAAAGTTGGCGTGGATATCCGACAGGAATGCGACGCGCATGCCAGCCCTCCGCTAGACATCTCCCCTGTCGCTCAGGCTGCCGAGCGACTCCGCCAACATGTCGACGATGGTGTGCAGGGCGACCAGATCCTTCAAGCGGCCCTTCTTGGGCTTGAACTTGGTCTGCCGCAGCCGGGTCATGAGGGCGTCCCGCTGTTTGCCCCTGGGCGCCACCGGCTTCTCGCCCGTGGCGGGATCGCCCTCCAGCAACCGGATCATCTCGGCAATCCGCCCGCTGTGCTTGATTTCGAATTGGGCCGCGGATTCCTTCAGGACGGACCGCAGCGCCTTCAGCTCCAGGATGAGCGCCTCGGCCGACTGGCGGCGGGAGGGGTTGGCCTTCGCCGGTCGGCACGGTTTCAGTTCGGCCGCCGCTGTTTCCTTCGAAGCGTTCGGTTTTCGGTGTGCCTTGGATCTCATGGGTGGTTCTCGCTCCTGCTCAGAGTTTCGCCAACGCCTGTTGCAACACGGCGTCGATCCGCTTGCGAAGGTCGTTCTGGGTGGTACGGACTGAGCGGTTGGCGTTGATGGTCTCAAATCTGAAGCGCTGCTCCAACCGGCGGAATTCCTCACGAATGCGCCTTTGATACCAGACGAAACTCTCGAACCAGTCCCGGGAGTGCCCGATGTCCATGCCCGATTCCCAGTAGTCGAGACACCCGTGGGACCGCAGCGTTCGTTCCACCAGGTTGCGGGGCGAAACCGCAAGATAATAGACCGCGTCGGGCACCAGCGCCCGGGAATACAACATCTCCGTCCAATCGGGATTCGCACCACGCACCACGTCCCGAGCGATGAGGGTGAAAATGTACCGGTCGGCCAAAACGATGGAACCGGCTCGCAACGCCGGCACGATGCTGTTCTCCAACTGGTCGTAAAAATCGGTGGCGTAGAACAGCGACATTGTCCGCGGGCTGAGCACATTGCCCATCATGGCGTTCTCCAGTTCGGCCGACACCAGCGCCGACCGCTTCAAGCCCACCTGGGACACGGCGAAGCCTTTCTGCTCCAGCCACTCAGAAAGCAGGCGGGTGTGGGTGCTCCGGCCCGACGAATCGGGCCCTTCCACCACGACAAGCAGCCCACCCAGCTTGGACGGTTCCACACCCGGCGGCGGCGCCACGTAGCACTTTTTCTGCGGCATGGTCACACCTTCCCCCTGAATCTGGCCAGGTCGATTCGATCGGCAACGATCCCGCGCACGATCTTCTGCTGGTTGTGGATGGGCCGAGTGGCGTCGACCACGGTGAAGCCGAACTCGTCGGCCATGAGGTCATACTGCGCCATGACCCGGCTCTGGAAGATCCGAAAGCTGTCGTAGATATCCGGCGACAATCCCAGGTCCATTCCGGCCTCGAAGTACTTCAACTTCGGCCGCCCCTCGAGGATGCGGCTCAACGCGATCTCCAGCGGCAGCTTGAAATAGAAGACAATGTCCGGCCGACGGGCAAAGCCGTAGTTGGCCCGCACCCATTCCGGATCATTCCCCAGAACAGAATCCCGGGCGAAAGAGGTGAAGGTGTACCGGTCGCACAGCACGAGGTACCCGCCCTTGAGCATGGGCAAGATCTGCCGGTCATATCGATCGGCGAAATCGGTGGCGTGGATGAGACTGAATGTGGCCGGGGAAAGCAGCTGGCGTTTTTTCCCCTTGCGCGTGGCCTCCCGGACCAATTCGCTGGAGTTCCACTCGGTGAAGAAGACTTTGCATCCCAGCCCCTGCAGCCACTGATGCAGGAGGTAGATCTGCGTGGACTTCCCCGAACCGTCCAGCCCCTCGACGGCGATGAGCTTGCCGGGAACCTGTTCATGATTGGACATATGCATCCTTGTCTGTCTGGATTCTAACTCTCCTATGGTAGGCCTTTCGGAACAGATCCATCTTGCGCTGCACCGCCCACCGTTCGATGAGCAAGTCGCCGTCGCCGAAGATCTCCAACAGGATTTCACCGTTTTTGTTCGGGCGCATCCGCACGTCACGCACCTTCTGCAGATGCTCCCGATCCAGCGAGTCAGCGATGCGGAGGACGGCAGCAATGCGCAACACCTGCGCCCGTTCCGCCTCGGAGAGGCGCTCGAACTCCGGATGGCGGAGCGACGGCTCCGTCTTGCGATGGTAGCGCGCCACTGTCGCCACCACTTGCATCTCCCGCGGCGTGAGGTTGGCCAGCTCGGAATTCGCGATCAGGTAGTGCGAATGCTTGTGATGGCGTTTGTAGCTGATGAAACTGCCGATGTCGTGCAGCAACGCCGCCGTCAGGAGCAGGTTCAGGTCGGTCTCGGGGACCAGTTCCGCCCGGCGCAGTTGATCGAACAGGATACGGGCCAGGTGGGCGACGTGCCGGGCGTGGGCTTCGTCGAACATATAACGCCGCCCGAGTGTTATGGCATGAGCGATCACTTCCTGCTCAATCCGGTCGCAGTGGTCTGCCCGGGTCGCCAGCTCGTCGACCAGGTCCAGCAGGGTGCCGTCTTTGACCCCGACATGGGGCACGATGACCATCTCCTGCCCGGAAAGCACCGCCAGCCGTTCGAAGACCATTGCCGCCGGCAGAATGACATCGGCGTGGTCCGCCCGGAGGTCGAACTTCTCGATACGCTGCCGGTAAGACATCAGCGTCAGCGTGTCGATCAGCGCACGGAGGCGGTCCAGTGGGATCTGGCTGACTCCGTCCGGGTTCGGCTCGCAACCGGCCAGCCGAGCCGCCGCCTCGATGGTGCCGCCCGTGGCCACGAATCCGGCCGGCTTGTGGTGCCGCGCCGCGGTGGGGATCCGCAGGGTGCCGATGTACTCGGTGAGCAGGCGGCGAAAGCGTCCCGGCTCCTCGCCAGAGCCGGCGAGTTCCTCGAGCAGTCGCACCGAACCCATGGTGTGGGACTCGCTCCAGAGGACGCCCCGGATGTCCACCAGAGAAACTTCGACGCTGCCGCCGCCCAGATCGGCCAGCACCCACTGCTCACTCCCCAACTCCAGTCGGCGACGCACCGCCAGGTGCACGAGCCGGGCCTCCTCGGAACCCGAAATGGTGCGGAGTTCGATGCCGCTCTCCCGATACGCCCGCTCGACGAACTCGGGTCCGTTCCGGCTCTCCCGGACCGCGCTCGTGGCTACCGCCCGGCAATGTTCCACACCCAGATCCTTGAACCGATCGGCAAAGGCCTGCAAGGCCTGGATCGCGGCATCCATGGCCGCTTGCGTGAGCCGGCCGGAGAGAAACGCATCATGACCCAGCCGGACGGGGACACGCTGGTATTCCAGAACGGTAAATTCCGTGGGGGTCGCGAACTCTGCAGCCTGCATGCGGATGGCATTGGACCCTACATCCACCGCGCCCGCGCGCAGCGGAAACGCCGGCACCCTGACAGCCAACCCGCTGTCGCCACGTTTTCCTGATTGTTTTGATTGGATTTTCTTCCGGGCCATGCCGCTCCGTCCGCGTGGTACTGATTCAGTTAACTGTACGCGATTATACAGTTTAGTGAATGTGAAAGCTAGCCGATGGCAGTTGGCGGCGTATAGGTTTACTGTGAAGATTTGGTTCAGGCATCAACGGGCAGGCACGCCAAGCGGGGTCCACCTGAGAACGGTGATGACCGGCGGATCATCCGCCGGCCGGGCCGAGTTCCAGGCATGACGGAGCGAAGCTGACCGTGCCCGCGCTGCAGTCAGAACGGGATCAAGCCACGGTGATGTCTTTGCACAGATAGACGTCCTGGATGGCGTTGAGGAGCTTGACCCCGTCCGCCATGGACTTCTGGAAAGCCTTCCGGCCGCTGATGAGCCCGATGCCGCCGGCACGCTTGTTGATCACCGCGGTGCGGACCGCCTGTCCAAGGTCGTCCTTGCCCGACGCGCCGCCGCTGTTGATCAAGCCGATCCGGCCCATGTAGTTGTTGACCACCTGGTACCGGGTCAGATCGATGGGGTGGGTGCTGCTCAACTCGCTGTAGATGCGTTCGTCGAACTTGCCGTATTTCGTGTTGTCGACGTTGAGCATCTTATAGCCGCCGTCGCAATCGGGCATCTTCTGCTTGATGATGTCCGCCTGGATGGTGGCGCCGAGGTGGTTCGCCTGCCCCGTCAGGTCGGCGGCGGTGTGATAGTCCACCCCGCCTTTCTTGAAGGCGGGATTGCGCAGGTAGCACCACAGGATGGTGGCCAAGCCCAGCTCGTGGGCCATCTGGAAGGCCTCGCTGACCTCAACGATCTGTCGCCCGCTCTCGGGAGCGCCGAAGTAAATGGTGGCACCCACCGCGGTGGCGCCCATGTCCCACGCCTGCTCGACGCTGGCAAACATGATCTGGTCGAAACCGTTAGGATAGGTGAGCAGTTCGTTGTGGTTGATTTTCAGGATGAACGGGATCCGGTGCGCGTACCGGCGGGCGACGGAGCCCAGCACTCCGAGCGTGGATGCCACGGCATTGCAACCGCCCTCGATAGCGAGCCGCACGATGTTCTCCGGATCGAAGAATTCCGGATTCGGCGCGAAAGAGGCCGCAGCCGAGTGCTCGATGCCTTGGTCCACCGGCAGGATAGACAGGTATCCCGTGCCGGCCAGCCGTCCGTGATCGAACATCGTCTGGATGCTCCGCAACACGGGCGCCGGACGATCGGAATGCAGGAAGATCCGCTCCACCCAGTCCGGACCCGGAATATGCAACCGCTCCTTCGGCACTTTGGCGACGTGCGTGAGCAGCGCATCGCCCTCGGCGCCCAACAGCTTGCTGATCTGGTTGACGTTCATCATGTCCGTTGCCTCCTGCAAGTTATTATTATCGAACAGAGTCCACGAATTGGCGCGCGAAGTGACGGGTGCTGAGCGGTTCGCCCGTTTCCCGAACCAGAAGCTCGCTCCACGGATAGCGCCGTCCGGCCCGGAAAATCCGTTGCCGCAGCTGCGGTCCGGTTTCCGGATTCTCCCAGTAAGGCCGCCCGGTTGGAACCGTCCAGCCGGATTCCAGCGCTGCCTGAAGCTGCGAAGCCAGCAGCTCGCCGAGCAGGTAGTTGTGGTAGTAGACGGGATACGTGGCGATGTGAATCTTGGCCGCCCAGTCCGCACCACCCTGCCCCGCGGGCCGCTTCAGCCCCTGGTACTCGGCGACCAGTTCCCACCAGAGCTGCTGGAGATCCTGGTCCGGCTCCGCATACAAACTCCGCTCAAAGCGATACATGACTTGAGCCCAGCGGCTGAAGACCAGTTGTCCGAGACATAACGCACTGTAACAAGTTTCGGCGCATTTTGCAACTTCCCCGGCCTCCACGCCCAACCAGGCCCCGCGCCAGCGGGCGTCCCACACCAGGCGCCCGAAGAGCATGGCCACCGCCTCCGTGGTGAAGATGTGAGCCGGTTCACGCAGCAGCCAGGGCAGCTCCGGATCCACTCCCTGATCATAGACGGCGTGGCCGAATTCGTGCAGCAGGGTGCCCATCCAACGGCTGTCGGACCGCACGTTGGCCAGCACCCGGACGTCGCCGGTGCGATCCACGTCCATGCAGAAGGCGTGCTGGTTCTTTCCGGCTCGCTCGTACAGGTCGCTGGCGGCGACGACGGTCTCGACGGAAAGTCCGATGGCGGAGAAGAATTCGCGCGCCACGGCCACCGGATCGACGCCGGCGAAGTGTCGCGTGTGATCCGCGTCATCCGCCGCCGGGGGCTCCTGGAAAAACCGGTTTTGGTAGTGCCACGGCATCAATGCGCTCGCCGGGATACCGTACCGATCCGCCAGACGTTCGTCCAGCCTGGCTTTGGCGCGGTTGAATGCATTGCGGGTCAGGGTGTCGGCTTCATCGAACAGGGCGTCCACCTGCCGGCGATCCTGTTCGTGAACGTGCAGCCACATCGCGTGGAAATCGGGAAACCCCATCTGCCTGGCAGCGGCGTTGCGGAGCCGGACCAGTTCACGGACGTCATCGGCCACCGCGACGCCCACCGTCTTGCTGGCCCGCCAGATTGCTTCCAAGGCGGTCGAGTCGGTCTCGGTTTTTAAAACGTCCTCGACGGCGTTGTCCCCGAACTCGCCGGCCGAGGTCTGGACGCGGAACGTGGCGAAGCGCTGCTCGATGCGGCTTTGCAACCGGACCATCGCCCGGATCCGTTTGGGCGGCAGTTGGTTGCTGAGAAATTTGAAATGGAGCAATTCGAGCTGGCGACGGATCAGTGGAGCAGCAGCGGTGGCGGCGGTCCGGATGCAGTTCAGCTCGCGGTACGCCGACCGGTCGGCGAACACCGTCGCCAGCTCCGCCTCCAGGTCGGCGGCTCGTCGGTAGGCGGCATCCGATCCGGTGGTGGCGGCTTCCCACGCGGCCAGGTTCCCCTCGCGATTCAGCGGGATCACCTGCGCTTCGATGGTTTGGATGAAACGTTGTGCCCGCTGTGACGGTGTCATGGATGTTCCTTCAACCGACCGGGAAAAAAAAGGCCGAACAGTTCCGTTCGGCCTGTGGGTTCGATTGGGCCACGGTGGCTTAGGCCTGACCGGTCTCCTTCCAGACCAACACCGGCTTGCGCGCCGCCAGCGCCTCGTCGAAGCGGGTGCTGCGGATGTCCTGAGGCGCGTCCTGAAGCAGCTTCGGCGACTCCCGGGCTTCCTGCGCGATCTGCCGCATGGTGTCGATGAACGCATCCAGTTCCGCCTTCGATTCGCTCTCGGTGGGCTCGATCATGATCGCGCCCGGCACAATGAGCGGGAAGTACACCGTCGGAGGATGGAAGCCGAGATCCAGCAGGCGCTTGGCCATGTCCATGGTGTGGACGCCCCCGTCAGCCTGGTTCTTGTCGTCGAACACCACCTCGTGCAAGGTGGGTTGCTGGTATTCCAGATGAAAATCCCGGCTCAAGTGGTGGCGGATGTAGTTGGCGTTGAGCACGGCGTTCTCCGCCACCTGGCGAAGGCCGTCGGACCCCTCGCGCAGGATATAGGCCAGGGCGCGCAGCAGGATGCCGAAATTGCCGTAGAACGCCGCCACTCGCCCGATGCTTTGGGGGCGGTTGTAATCCAGGAACAGGCTGCCGTCGGTCTTGGCGGACACGACCGGCACCGGGAGGAACGGCACCAGCTCCTTCACCACCACGACCGGACCGGCGCCGGGACCGCCGCCGCCGTGGGGGGTGGAGAATGTCTTGTGCAGGTTGAGATGCATGACGTCGACGCCCATGTCGCCGGGCCGGGCGACGCCGATGAAGGCGTTGAAGTTGGCGCCATCCATGTACAGGAAGGAGCCGTTGGCATGGACCAGCCGGGCCACCTCCTGGATATTCTCCTCGAACACGCCCAGTGTGTTGGGCACCGTCATCATGAGGCAGGCGACGTCCGGATCCAGGTGGCGCCGGAGCTCATCCAAGTCGATACAGCCACTGGCGTTGGATTTGAGCGTCACCGTGGTGTATCCACACAGGACGGCGCTGGCGGGATTCGTGCCGTGCGCCGAGTCCGGGATCAGCACCCTCTTGCGGGGGTTGCCCCTGGCGGTGAGCGCCGCGCGGATCAGCATCATGCCAGTGAGTTCGCCATGGGCGCCCGCCAGCGGTTGGAGGGTGACGCCGTCCATCCCGGTGATTTTCACGAGCAGGTCGGCGAGCTTCTGCAGCACCTTCAAGCAGCCTTGGGTGTTCTCGTGCAGCTGCAGGGGATGAGCCTGGGCGAAAGCCGGGATGCGGGCCAGCTTCTCGTTGATCTTGGGATTGTACTTCATGGTGCAGGAACCCAGGGGGTACAGGCCCAGATCGACGTGGTAGTTGTGGGTGGACAGGCGCGTGTAGTGGCGGACCACCTCGACCTCGTTGAGCTCGGGAAAGCCGGGGATATCGTCACGCAGCAGCTCCCGGGGCACGTAGTCGGCCATCTCGCCGGACGGCACGTCGAGGGGCGGGAAATCGCAGGTGGACCGGTTGCCCGGCACCTGTTCGAACAGCAGCTGTTCGTTGATGGATATTGTTTTGCGTACGCGTTGAGTCATGAGTGTTCTCTCCTTGCCGACGGGCTCAGGGCTGCGTGAAGAATTCGCGGACCGCCGCGACCAGCCTGTCGATTTCCGCCCGCTGGTTGACTTCGGTCACGCAGAACAGCATGTCCTGGTCCAGCCCGGGATAGAACCATTTCAGGGGGACGCCCGGAACGATCTGCCGCTCCTTGCAGAACCGGGCAAAGGCATGCGGGTCGCCCGGCAGGGTGAGCACAAACTCGTTGAAGAACGGTGCGCTGAACCGCGGCACGACGCCCGGCACGGCGCAGAGTTGCTCGCGGGCATAATACGCTTTGGCCAGGTTCTGCCGGCACAGCTCGCGGAGACCGCTCTTGCCGGTGTACGCCAGGTACACGGACGCCATCAGCGCGCAGAGGCCCTGGTTCGTGCAGATGTTGGAGGTGGCCTTCTCGCGCCGGATGTGCTGCTCGCGGGTGGACAACGTCAGCACGAATCCTCGCCGGCCCCGGGTGTCCTCCGTCATCCCGACGACGCGGCCGGGCATCCGGCGAAGGTGCTCGGAACGGGTGGAAAAGATACCGAGGTAGGGACCACCGAACGAGACCGGGATACCGAACGACTGCCCCTCGCCGGCGACCACGTCGGCGCCGAGCTCGCCGGGGGCCTTGAACGCGGCCAGCGAGACCGCCTCGGTCACCGCCATCACCAGCAGCGCCTTGCGCGCGTGGGCGATCCGGGCACATTCAGCCACGTCCTCCACCGCCCCGAAGAAGTTGGGCGACTGCACCACCACGGCGGCGGTGGTGTCATCGGTCGCGGCCGCCAGGGCGGTCAGGTCCACGCGACCGGTGGGATCCCACGGCACTTCCTCCACGGCCAGGTCGAAGTTCGCCACGTACGTGCGCATCACCTGGCGGTAGAAGGGGTGCAGCGATCCCGCCACCAGCACCTTCCGGGCGCCGCTCCGCGCCCGCTGCGCCATCAGAACGGCTTCGGTGACCGCAGTCGCGCCATCGTACATCGACGCGTTGGTCACGTCCATGCCCGTCAGCTGGGATACCATGGTCTGGTATTCGAAGATGGCCTGCAGGGTACCCTGGCTGACTTCCGGCTGGTACGGCGTGTAGGCCGTGAAGAACTCCGATCGGGAGATGATCCCGTCGATGACGGCCGGCACATAGTGGCTGTAGGCGCCCGCGCCGAGGAATGTCGTGAACTCCAACACCCCGTCATTTTCGCGGCTCAGTTGATAAAAGTACCGCTCCAGCTCTAACTCGGATTTGCCCCGGGGTATGGGCAGGTCGGCGCTGAGCCGGAGAGCGGCCGGGATGCATTGGAACAGGTCCTGCACGCTGGACAGGCCCATGCTCTCGAGCATCGCCCGGGTTTCCGCCTCGGAATGGGGTATGTACTTCATCAGTGTTTCTTTTCCTCGCCGAGGTAAGCCTCGTAGTCGTCGGCGGACATTAGGCTGTCCAACTCGCTCTTGTCGGACAGGCGGATCCGGGCGATCCAGCCGCCGCCGTGGGGCTCCTGGTTGACGAGCTCCGGCTTGTCGGCCAGCAGGTCGTTGGCCGCGATCACTTCGCCGCTCACGGGCGCGTAGACGTCGGAAACCGCCTTCACCGATTCAACGCTGCCCAGCGTGTCACCGGCGGCCAGCACCTTGCCCACTTCGGGCAGTTCGACGAAAACAATCTCACCGAGCTCCTCCTGAGCGTGATGGGTGATGCCCAGCGTGGCCTCGCCGTTCTCCACCCGCACCCATTCGTGTTCCTTCGTGTACAGATAATCATCCGAATACATATCGACCTCCCGGAGTGATGTCAGTAGTTGCGTTTATAAAACGGAGTTTCCACGACCCGGGCCGCCACCTGTTTGCCCCGGATTTCCACCGCGAACGGCGTGCCCACTGCGGTGTGCTCTATGGGCAGATAGACCAGCCCGATATTCTTCTGCAGATAGGGGGCGTAAGACCCGCTCGTCACGTGTCCGAACGGCCGACCGTCCACGAACACCGGGTAGTGGTCGCGGGCGATGCCGCGGTCCAGCATCTCGAACCCCACCAGCTTGCGCCGGAGCCCTTCCTCTTTTTGCTTGAGCAAGGCAGCCTTGCCGATGAAATCCTCTTTCTGCAGCTTACAGATCCAGCCCAGATCCGCCTCGAGAACGGTGGTGGTCCTGTCGATGTCGTTGCCGTAGAGGGCCATCTTGGCCTCAAGGCGCAGGGTATTGCGCGCCGCCAGGCCGCAGGGGACGACGCCGAACGAACGTCCGGTTTCCATGAGCCGCTGCCAGATCCGCGGTGCCGGCTCATTGGCGGTGTACAGCTCGAATCCGTCTTCACCGGTGTAGCCCGTCCGGGCGATGATGGCCGGCACACCGTCCACATGCCCCTCGGCGAACCAGTAATACTTGATGGCGGACAGGTCCACGTCCACCAGCGGCTGCACGGTTTCCAGCGCCTTCGGGCCCTGGACGGCGATCTGCGCGTAGCGATCACTGGCGTCCTCGACCTGGACGTCGCCGGTCTGATGCTCCAGGATCCAGCGCACGTCCTTGTCCCGGTTGGCGGCGTTGACGCACAACAGGTACTTCCGCTCGTTGAAACGGTGCACCAGCAGGTCGTCCACGAACGTGCCTTCGGGATACATGAGGCCGGAATAATGGATCTGGCCGTCCTTGAGCTTTTCCACATTGTTGCAGGTGAGGCGCTGGAGGAGCTTCAGGGCGTCCGGACCGGTGACGAACACCTCACCCATGTGAGACACGTCGAACAGCCCCACCCCGCGGCGCACCGCGAGATGCTCGTCCATGGTGGACGCAAACTGGACCGGCATCTCGTAGCCGGCAAAGGGAACCATCTTGCCGCCGCTCGCCCGGCAGACTTCGGTGAGCGGGGTCTTCTTCAGCGTTTCGCTATTCAAGGGAACCTCCCAGGTAGGTACATTTCGGCCAGCCGACTGAAAGGAATTGAACGTAACATAATGGAAAACAACGTGTCAAGGACTATCCCGGCGGTGCCGCCCCCAGGGGCAGATCGGCAAACGCGTTCATGCACAAGGAGTCCCGACGGCCTGTGACGACGGCGTGGCGGCCGGCGGCGGCGATCATGGCGGCGTTGTCGGTGGTGTACTCGGGCGACGGGTGATAGACGTCGATGCCCAGTTCCTGTCCCAGTTCGATGCTGCGACGGCGCAATTCGGAATTGCAGGCGACGCCGCCGCACAAGATGAGCGACCGCGGACGTCGTGCCAGGCAGAAATGGCGGACCCGATGCAGCAGGTGCCCCACCACGGTCCGCTGAAATCCCTTGAGGATGGCTAAAACCGCCGGGTTCTCGGCGGGCGGAACAGCGGCGGCGTCGATCCGTTCCTTCTGGACGCGGTACAGCACGGCGGTCTTCAGACCGCTGAAGCTGAAATCCATGGAACCGTCCGAGATTTTCGGCGGGGCGAAGGCCACGCCATCACCCGCCCAGTTCGATGCCGCCCGGTCGATGAACGGGCCGCCGGGATACGGCAGGCCCAGCAGTTTGGCCACCTTATCGTACGCCTCGCCCGCGGCGTCGTCCCGGGTGGCAGCCAGCCGCTCATAGGTTCCGAACCGGGGCGTGTAGTAGAGGCTGCTGTGGCCGCCCGACACCACGAGGGCGATCAGAGGAAATCGAATGTCCGGATGCTCGAGGAACGGTGAGAAGAAATGGCCTTCCAGATGATTGACCCCGACCACCGGGATCTCCAGCACTCGCGCCATCGCTTTGGCGTAGCTCAGCCCAACCAGCAGCGAACCGATCAGCCCCGGCCCCTGGGTGACCGCCACCAGGCCGAGGTCGCGTCGCTCGGTGCCGGACTGCCGCAGAGCTTCGGCCACCACCGGCCGGATATTCTGGAGGTGGGCCCGGGCGGCCAACTCGGGTACCACGCCGCCGTACGGGGCGTGCAAGGCGATCTGCGAAGCCACCACGTTGGCCAGGGGGCGGCCGTCGCGGTCCAGCACGGCCGCCGAGGTCTCGTCGCAGGACGATTCGATACCGAGGGTGACGGGCGGTTCGTCAGCGCGGGACGCCATCGGAGCCTGCCAGCCGGGGCAGCGTGTCGTCGAACGGCGGCGTGGCGATGCCGCGCTCGGTGATGATGGCCGTGATCAGCCGGCAGGGGGTCACGTCGAAAGCCGGATTGCGGACAGCCACTCCGTCGGGCGTGATCGGAAGCTCCCGGAAGTGCGTCAGCTCGCGTGCGCTCCGCTCCTCGATGGGGATCGCCTGCCCCGATTCCAGGGTCAGATCCACCGTCGAGACGGGTGCGGCGACATAGAACGGGATCTCGTGGAACCGGGCCAGCACCGCGACCATGAAGGTGCCGATCTTGTTGGCGGTGTCGCCATTGCGGGCGATTCGGTCAGCGCCGACGACGACCGCCTGGATCTCGCCGCGGGCCATCAGGTACCCGGCCATGTTGTCGGCGATGACGGTCACCGGAATGCCCAGCTGCTGCAGTTCCCACGCGGTGAGTCGGGCGCCCTGCAGGTACGGCCGGGTTTCATCGGCGACGACGCGGATCCGCTTGCCGGCTTCCGCGGCGGCCCGGACAACTCCCAGCGCGGTCCCGTAGCCGCCCGTGGCCAAGGCGCCGGCGTTGCAGTGGGTGAGCACCGTGGCCCCGTCCGGGATCAGCGGTTGGCCGAAAGCGCCGATGCGCCGGTTGCACGCGATGTCCTCGTCCAGCATGGCGCGGGCCTCCGACTCCAGCCGGCCGGCCACCTCGTCCCATGGCCGGTCCCGCAGGCCGTCGAACACGCGGCGCATCCGGTCCGCCGCCCAGAACAGGTTGACCGCGGTGGGCCGCGTGCCGGTGATGGCGCCGCACACCGCCTCGAAGCGCCGCGCCTGTTCGCTCCGGTCCAGGCCGGCGGGGATTTCCCGCGCCCCCAGGGCGATGCCCATCGCCGCGGCGATGCCGATGGCCGGAGCGCCTCGAATCACCATGTTGCGGATGGCGTCGGCCACCTCCTGGTGGGTGCGGCAGCGGCAGAACGTCACCTGATGCGGGAGCAGCCGTTGATCGATCATCACGACGTCGTCGGCCGTCCATTCGATGGTCGCGTGCATGGAACCTCCGTCCCTTCAGTCCAAATCCTCTTCGATCACCTTGCGGCGGGGCCCGATCACCGGTTCGCCTGACGTCGGCGCTTTTGACAGGTAGGGTTCGGTCCCGGCCGGAAACCGCTCGGGCGGATGATTCTTCAGGTAGTCCTTCATGAAGTCGATCCAGATGGGCAAGGCGACGCGGGCGCCCGTCTCATCGTCACCCAGGGATTTCTTTTCGTCGAACCCCACCCAGGCACCGGCGGTCACCGACGGGGTGAATCCGATGAACCAGGAGTCGGTGAAATCGTTCGTGGTGCCCGTCTTGCCTGCGCACGGAGCGTTCAGGGACTTGGCCTTCTGGGACGTTCCGAATTCCACCGAGCCGCGCAGCATCGAGATCATGTCCCGGGCCGTGTCACCGGGGATGACCTCGTGCACGTTCTTTTTATGCTCCTCGAGGACGTTGCCGTGATAGTCTTCGATGCGCTGGATGAAGTATGGCTCCATCCGGTAGCCGTCGTTGGGGAACGTGGAGAAGGCCGATACCTGCTCCAGCAGTGTGATCTCGAATGCGCCCAAGGCGATCGATGGATACGGCCGCAACTGGGACGTGATGCCGAATTTCCGGGCGGTCCGGATGACGTTGGGAATGCCGATCGCCAGACCGATACGCACCGCGGGGATATTGATGGATTCAGCCAGCGCCTGTCGCAGCGTGATGTTTCCTTTGAATTCATTGGTGTAATTTCTCGGCGCGTACTCGACGCCGAGGTCGTCGACGAAGGTCAACGGTTCGTCGAGCACGACGTCGTCCGGCGTGGCGCCGGCGAGCAGCGCGGTGGTGTAGACGAACGGCTTGAAGGTGGAGCCGGTCTGTCGCTTGGCCTGGACCGCCCGGTTGAATTTGCTCAGCGTCCAGTCGAAGCCCCCCACCAGCGCCTTGATGGCGCCCGTCCGGTTCTCGAGGGCCAGGAATGCGCCCTGAACCGCCGGGACCTGCTCGAGGGACAGCTCCAGCTTTCGCTGGCCGGGGTGGACCTTAACCACCCGGAATTCGGCCAGGTCGCCTCGCCGCAGCACCTGATCCACCGCCTTGCGGCGCGTCCACTTGATCCCGTCACGTCCCAGTTCGCCGATGTAATCGGCGATCCGCACGACCGCCCGATCGGGGCCGACCTCGAGCACCAACCCAGTGCGGACGCCCCCTGCCACCGGCTCGTCCCGCCAATCCGGCAAGCGGTAGCGATCGAGCCGCAGGCTGGGATCCTCATCCAGCAGATTGCGGAGCTTGTCCCGCCAGCCTTTCCGCCGGTCGTACGCACGCAGCCCCTCGCTCATGGCGCGCTCGCTGCTCGCCTGCATCTCCCGGTTGAGGGTCGTGTGCACCTTCAGGCCTTCGGTGAAGATCTGCTTGTTGGAGTAGTTGCGCTGCAGATACTGGCGGACCATCTCCACGAAGTAACCGGCGAAATTCTTGTCCATCTCCTTGCCGACAATCCGGAGCGGTTCCTTGCGGGCCGCCTCCAGCTGGGCTGTGGTGATGAAGCCCTCGTCGCACATCTCCTGCAAGACCAGGTTGCGCCGGTTCTTGGCGTTTTCGGGCGAAAGCAGAGGCGAGTATCGTCGCGGGTTCTTGATGACCGCCGCCAGGAGGGCGCATTCGGATAAGGTGAGCTCCTTGACCGACTTGTCGAAGTAGAACTCCGACGCCGAGGCGATGCCGTAGTTGCCGTGGGCGAAATAGATCTTGTTGGCGTAGAAGGCGAAAATGCGGTCCTTGGAGTAATTCTTCTCGATCTGGATGGCCAGGATCGCTTCCTTAATCTTGCGCTCGAGGCTGACTTCCGGGCTCAGGAACAGCAGCTTGCTGAGTTGCTGGGTGATGGTGCTGGCGCCCCGGACGATCTTCATGTGAAACAGGTCGAGGATCGCCGACTGGATGATGCGCTGGATGTCGATGCCGAAATGACTGTTGAAGCTCTTGTCCTCGATGGCGATCACCGCCTGCTTGAACTGCAGGGGAATGTCGTTGGGCGAGACCAATTTGCGGCGTTCGAGATAGAGCTGACCGATGGCGGTGTTGTCGTCGGCGAAGATCTCCGTCACCACGCTGGGCTGGTAATCCTCCAGCGCCTCCACCTCGGGCAGGTCCACCACGTAGCTGAGATAGAATCCGCCGAGGATACCCAGCGAGACGAAAAGGATCAGCAGCAGAGTGTACGCCACCCAGAAGACAAACCGGCGGCTGCGGCGACGGGTTGCCGGCGTGATCTCCGGCTGGGTTTCCGCCGGCTGCGCGTCCGCCGCGGTAGGGTCCCGGTCGAAGGGTTGGTTATTGGATTCGTCGGTCAAGATGTTCCGTACCGTCCTTTCCTGTTCCGCCTAGCGCAATTTTAACGAAAGCGCGGCCAAGATGGTCAGTAAAATCGAGATGATCCAGAGCCGGGTCACCACCTTGGGCTCGGCCACGCCCTTGTGCGTCAGGCTGTGGTGGATCGGTGCCCGCAGAAAGATCCGCCGGCCGAGCCGCATGCCCACCTTTTCTTGGAGCAGCGAGGAGCCGATCATCGCCACGAAGACGCCGCCCACGATTGGAAACAGCATCTCTTGCCGGGTCAGGAAGGCCAGTGCGGCCAGGCTGCCCCCCAGCGCCAGGGAGCCGGTGTCGCCCATGAACACTTCGGCGGGGTAGGTGTTGTACCAGAGAAATCCGAGCAGAGCGCCGATCAGCGCGCAGCAGAAAACGGTCAGTTCCCCGCACCCCGGGAAGTAGGGGAACAGGAGGTAGCTCGACAGGACCGTGTTCCCCAGGATGTAACTGAAGATGCCGTAGAGTGACAGGGTCATGATGGACGGCCCGCTCACCAGGCCGTCGAGCCCGTCGGTGATGTTCACCGCGTTGACGATGGAAAAGTACGCGAACACGATGAACGCGGCAAACAGGAGCGGAGCGGGCTCAAACACGGCGTTCTTGAAGAACGGCAGGAGCACCGGCGTGCGCCACGCCGCCGGCACCGGGTTCCAGGATGAAATGAAGAACAGGGCGAACGGCACGATGAACAGAAGCTGCATGAACGTCTTGGCCATCTGACCCAGCCCGAACAGGGAGGACTTGAAGCGGACTTTCTGGAGGTCGTCCAGGTAACCCACCAGTCCGAAGTAGAGGAAGGCGGCCACGGCGACGAGCAGGTAGGCGCTGTTCCAGTCGCCCCACAGCAGCAGGGCCAGCATGGCGGCCAGAATGATGAGCAATCCGCCGCCGGTGGGCGTGCCGCGCTTGGAACTGGCGTCCAGGGAGGCGTAATCACCGCCGGTGTCGCGGAAGCGCCGCCGGTAGAGTGCAACGATGACCGGGTGGCCGAAAATCATGACGAACAGGAGAGCGGTGATCGCGGCCAGCATTGTCCGGAATGTGAGGTATTCGAACAATCTGAAATATCCGTAGGATATGCCGTATTGCTTCAACAAATGCAAGATGATGATGGACACGCCTTCCCTGCTCCTGCCGGTCTCCGGCGCCGGCTCAAGACAATTTGTCGTACAGCTCCCGATAGCTTTCCCGAATGCTGAATTCGGGCTTGAAGCTGGACGTCGTGATGAGGATTTCCTTGACGAACTGGCGGACGCGGTCCATGTCCTCGCGGCGGATGCGGCCCGCCGCCAGCGCCCGCTGAATGCCGCTGAGGATCGCCTGGCGCAGGCGCACGTTGCGGGCGAACCGGAACCGGTCCACCATCTTGAAATAATCGTCCAGCGGAAAGAACAGCGGCAGCACCTGAATGACCGCGGCCTGCACCTCGGACACCTCAAACCGCTTGGCGGCGAGGGCACGCAGCCTCTGCAGGACGTCCGCATGCCCGGCCAGTTGGTCGAAGTACTGCCCGGCCAGGACCGCGGCGCCGGCGCGCACCTCAAAATACGAATCGTCCAGGCCGCGTCGAACCAGGTTCACCACCATTCCGTAATCCACCTCCAGCTCGCGGATCGCCGCCAGCACGTTCCGGCGGATGAACCCGTTGCCGCTATCGAAAAAGCCGCAAAGTTCGGACACCTTGTCGGTGCGCTGCAACGCGCCGCACAGCTTG
The DNA here is from genome assembly GCA_012517875.1 of Acidobacteriota bacterium. Classification (NCBI taxonomy): domain Bacteria; kingdom Pseudomonadati; phylum Acidobacteriota; species Acidobacteriota bacterium. Next base: position 19,930 of record JAAYUB010000077.1, read on the forward strand.
ATGCCGCGGTTGACGATCTGCCAGTCCGTCGACTTGAGGTCGGTGTCCACTTGGATCCCGTAGTAGCGGCGGTACAGGCTTCCCGGCGGCTCGTTGCGGAGGAAGGCCGTGAGCGCGTCGATCTGCTTCTGGATCTTCAGCCCTTTGGGCAATTCGAACTCCAGCACGTAATCCACTTCCCGTCCTTCGAGTAGGCGGCCCACCGTGTCGCAGATCTTCTCCTTGAAATCGCGGATGAAGAACTGGCCAGCCTGCTCGCCCAATCGGGTCAGGCGGGCGGGGTCCGCCAGCAACGCCAGCAGGAGGTCAAGAAACTCCCGGTGAACCACGTAATCGACGCCGTCCGGGCCCGGTCGTTCAAAGCAGACTTCGCAGCCGCCGCGTTCCGCCAGGCTGATGGCGTTGAGCTCCTGGTGGTCGCCCGGCAATCCGCGTTTGGGGATGACGATGGCCGGTTTGCCCAGCGCCGCCAGTTCGGCGAGGGTGCCGGCGCCGGCCCGCCCCACCACCAGGTCGGCGGCCTGGAGGTAATCGACGATCTGATGGAGGTACGGCATCAGGCGATATTCCAGCAGGCCGTCGGAGGAGTACCCGACCAGGCCATCCGTTTCGGGAACCGGCGCCAGAGCGATGCCGCCGCGGGTTTGCGCCAGCGTTCGGGTATCCGCCCAGGCGTCATAGTCGCCGGTGGCCAGTCCAGCCGCGTGGACCAGCACGATCCGGCGTCCGCATCGGGCGAGTTCCAGCAGCGACTCGGCGATCAGGCGGTTGATGGAACGGGATCCCATGGATCCGCCGTACGCCAGCAGCATCAGGGCGTCCGGCGGAACGCCGAGGCGCGCGCGGATGGCTCCGCGGTCGGCGGCGGTCGTGAACACGTCCCGCACGGGATAACCGGTGTACACGCAGCGCTGGTTCCAGATGTAATACGGAGTCTCGGGGAAGCTGACCAGCACCGCATGGGCGAACAGCGAGGCGATCCGGTTCATGAGTCCCGGGTAGAGATTCTGCTCGTCCACCACCAGGCGGGACCGCACGAAGGGCCGCAGCAGGAACGAGGCCAGGGTGATGGGCGCGCTGACGTAGCCGCCCGCAGCGAGAATCAGATGTGGACGAAACTTCAGCAGGATGGGGATGGATTGCAGGACGCCCCGCCCGATGCGAAAAAGCGCCCGGGCCATCGCGGCCGGCTGCAGGCCGCTCCACGGGGCGCTGTCGATGTAGCGGATCGGCAGCCCATGAGCCGGGACGATCCGTTCCTCGGCCCGGCCGCGGATCCCCACGTACAGGACGTCGCCGATGGGGAACCGGCTCCGGAGTATCTCGAGGAGGGCCAGCGGAGGATACACGTGACCGCCGGTACCGCCACCGGTCAACAGCACCTTCATTGTTCCGGGATGCTTCTGTTGGTCGCTCATCCGTACGCGCCGGGCTGGAACTCAGCTACCGTGGCAACATAACCCAAAGCGCCGTCCTTTGCAACTGTGTTGCGCTGGCCGGAGAAAAGGCGCCCCCCGGACGCCGGGGCCGTCGCAGGCCGTCCGGATCAAGATCGCTGAATTTTTAATTGTCAAATCTTCAACGGTGACAGTACAATGGCCCTCGGATCCACCCTCGACGCGAGGACACCGGCATGACGGACCCGACAGCCATCTCGATCTTGACATATCTGGGGATCGTCGGCGGATTGGTCGCCTTCATGATCGCCGGGTCGGTCCTGCTCGGCCCCCGGCGCCGCTCGCCTGTCAAGGACGAGCCGTTCGAATGCGGCGTCGGCGACATCCAGCCCTTCTCGGGCCGCTTCACCATCAAGTTCTATCTGGTCGCGCTGCTCTTTCTGCTGTTCGACGTGGAAATCGCCTTCCTCTATCCCTGGGCGACTGTCTTCAAGAAGCTCGGCGTGTTCGGTCTCGTCGAGATGGGAGTGTTCCTCACCGTGGTGGTCGCCGGCCTGGTCTATGCCTGGAAGAAAGGAGCGCTGCTGTGGGATTGAAGCGGATCGTCACCCGTGTTTTCGGTGACGACAGCTTCGTCACCACCAAGCTGGATGCCGCCATCGGCTGGTCGCGCAAGTACTCGCTCTTCATGTACCCGTTCGTCACCGCCTGTTGCGGCATGGAATACATGTCGGTGTCGAGCTCCCATTACGACCTGGACCGATTCGGTGCGGCGTTCCCCCGCTTTTCGCCCCGGCAGGCCGATGTGCTCATCGTGGTGGGCACCATCTCCCACAAGATCGCGCCTGTCCTCACCCGGGTCTATGAGCAAATGACCGAGCCGAAATGGGTGATCGCCTTCGGCGTCTGCACCTGCACCGGCGGTTTCTACGACAACTACGCCACGGTCCAGGGGATCGACACCCTCATTCCCGTGGACATCTACATCCCGGGGTGCCCGCCACGTCCCGAAACCGTCATCCAGGGCATCATGATGCTGCAGGAAAAGATCCAGAAACAGCGGCAGGAGTATTGAGCATGGGCCGCGCCACCGAGATCCTTCGCGCCCGGTTCGCCGACTGCTTCCTCGATGCCCACGAGCAGCACGGCGACGAAACCGTCGTGCTCCGCCCCGAGGGGATCGCGCCGGTCGCCGCGTTTCTCCGATCCGACGCCGAGCTCCAGTTCAACGTCCTGATGGACGTGACCGCCGTCGACTACCCCGGCCGGACGCCCCGCTTCGAGGTGGTATACCACTTCTACTCCCTGCCCCGCCGGGCCCGCCTGCGCGTCAAGCTCCCGGTGCCCGAGGAACAGCCGGAGGTGGACTCCCTGACCCCGCTCTGGAAAAGCGCCAACTGGTACGAGCGGGAGGTCTGGGACATGTTCGGCATCCGCTTCCGGGGGCATCCGAATCTGAAGCGGATTCTCATGTACGAGGGATTCGAGGGACACCCGCTCCGCAAAGACTATCCGATCAAGAAGCGTCAGCCGCTGATCGGACCCATGAATTGAGGATGTATGGCGGACGACATGAAGCAGGAACCCGCGGTCGAACGCCGCGACAACCCGGTGGCGGCCGCCGCCGAGGACGACGATGCCCGCCGGATGGTAATCAACATCGGCCCGTCGCATCCGGCGATGCACGGCATCATCCGCATCATGACCGAGCTCGAAGGGGAGACGGTCCGCAAGGCCGAGATCGAAATCGGCTACCTGCACCGGGCGTTCGAGAAGAGCGCCGAGCACGTGGGCTGGAACGGCGTCATGCCGTACACCGACCGGCTGAATTACGTCTCGCCTCTGATCAATAACTTCGGGTACTGCATGGCAGTGGAGAAACTGATGGGCATCCGTCCGCCGGAGCGGGCGGAGTACATCCGCACCCTCATGGCCGAGCTGTCCCGCGTCGGCGACCACCTCACCTGCGTCGGCGCCTCGGCCATGGAGCTGAACGCCTTCACCGCGTTTCTTTACTTCATGGCCGCCCGCGAACTCATCTACGAGCTGGTGGAAGACGTCACCGGCGCCCGAATCACCATCGCCTACGGCCGGGTGGGCGGCGTCCGCGCCGACCTCCCTGAGGGGTTCATCCCAAAGGCGCTCGGTTTCTTTAAGACCATCCGGAAGAACATCGCCGAGGTGCACGGCCTGCTGACTCGCAACCGGATCTTCTACGACCGGATGCGCGACACCGGTGTGATCTGCGCCGCCGACGCCCTCGACTACGGCATCATGGGCCCCTTCCTCCGCAGCACCGGAGTCGCCCACGACCTACGCAAGGCTGAACCGTACCACATGTACTCCCGGGTGGAATTCACCGTGCCCACCGGCACACGGGGCGACAACTACGACCGGTACCTCGTCCGAATGGAGGAAATGGAGCAGAGCCTGCGCATCTGCGAGCAGTGCTTCAAGCAGATGGAGCCCGGCGCCCATCAGGCGGACATCCCGCCCGAGTACATCGACGCCAACCAGATGGTGGACGCGGCCAAGCATGCCCAAACCGAATGTCTGATCGACCGGGAGGCCCGCCTCAGCCCGAACATGGAGGGGCAGGAGCACCGCCACAAACGCCAGGTGATCGCCGACGACAAAACCGCGGCCATGCCCTCTCTGGGCAAGACGTACGGCAACATCGAGTCGCTGATGAACCATTTCATGCTCGTCATGAACTGTCACGGCATTCGTCCGCCCGCCGGCGAGGCCTACGCCGCGGTGGAGGGCGCCAACGGCGAGCTGGGTTTCTACGTGGTGAGCGATGGCACCGGCTATCCCTACCGGGTGCGGGTGCATCCGCCTTGCTTCCCCATTCTGGCATCACTAGAGAAAGTCCTGGTTGGCGGCATGGTGGCCGACATCATCGCCACCTTCGGCAGTGTCAACATGATCGGTGGAGAGCTGGACCGGTGAGCCGGTCGACCACCGGCCGGCACGCGCAAGGATGACGTCATGGAGCTTTCGGACCAGTTGAAACAGACTCTCGACGCGCTCAAGGAACAGTTCCCGAAGGGGCTCAGCGTTCTGATGCCCGCCCTGCACGCCGTCCAGGCGGAGCACAACCACATCCCACCGGAGCTGGAGCAGCCGCTCGCCGCCTATCTGGGCGTCCCCGCCGAGATCGTCCATGAGGTGAGCACGTTTTATTTCATGTTCCACACCCGGCCGGTGGGCCGCCACCACATCTACATCTGCGGCAATCTGTCCTGCTGGCTGCGCGGCGCCGAGACGCTGCGCGACCACCTGGCCGATCGTCTGGGTATCCAGCCGGGCGAAACGACATCCGACGGCCGGGTCACCCTGTCGGTGGTCGAGTGTCTCGGCATGTGCGACCACGCCCCGGTCATGCTGCTGGACGGCGAGTTCCACCCGGACCTGACGGTGGAGAAAGTCGACCGGATTCTGGCCGGTCTGTCATAGAGGACTATGAGCGAACGCATCCTGAGCAAGCGGTTCGGACTGGCGGATTCCCACACCATCGGGGTCTACGAAGCCACCGGCGGCTACGCCACGGCGCGGCGGGTGCTACAGGAGCTGACGCCGGCCCAGGTGACCGACGAGGTAAAGAAGTCGAACCTGCGCGGCCGCGGCGGCGCAGGTTTTCCGACCGGCTTGAAGTGGTCCTTCATCCCCAGAGACACAGACCGGCCGGTGTACCTGTGCGTTAACGCCGACGAGAGCGAGCCGGGCACGTTCAAGGACCGGCACATCATGGAGCAGGATCCTCACCTGCTGTTGGAAGGGATCATTATCTCCGCCTACGCCATCGGCTGCCACCAGGCGTACATTTACATCCGCGGCGAGTACATTCCCCAGATCCGCCGGCTGCGGGCGGCCATCCAGGAAGCCTACGGCCGGGGCTGTCTCGGCCGGCGGATTCTTGGCAGCGGCTTCGACCTCGAGGTCGCGGTCTTCACCGGCGCCGGGGCGTACATCTGCGGCGAGGAGACGGCGCTCCTCGAATCGCTCGAGGGGAAGAAGGGATATCCGCGTCTGAAACCGCCCTTCCCCGCCGTGGTGGGCCTGTACGGCTGCCCCACCATCATCAACAACGTCGAGACGCTGGCGAACGTGCCTGCGATTCTGGAGAAGGGCGGCGACTGGTTCGCCGCCGTCGGCGCGAACAGCAGCGGCGGCACCCGCCTCTTCGGTGTAAGCGGCCACGTGACCCGGCCGGGCGTTTACGAGCGCCCCATGGGCTATTCCCTCAAGCAGTTGATCTTCAAGGATGCCGGCGGCATTCTCGACGGGCGCACCCTCAAGGCGGTCATTCCCGGCGGCTCGTCGGTACCGGTGCTGCGCGCCGACGAGATCGACATCGCCCTCGATTTCGAAAGCGTCGCTGCCGCCGGCTCCATGCTGGGATCGGCCGGCGTAATCGTCATGCACGACGGCACCTGCATGGTCCGGGCCTTGCAGCGCCTGATCCATTTTTACAAGGACGAGTCGTGCGGCCAGTGTTCGCCGTGCCGGGAGGGAACCGGCTGGCTGCTCAAGATCATCAACCGGATCATCCGCGGCGACGGCCGGCCCGAGGACGTCGACGTGATGCGCGACGTCGCCGAAGGTATCCTGGGGAACACGATCTGCCCGCTGGGTGACGCCGCGGCCCTGCCGGTCATCAGCTTCGTGACGAAATTTCGCGACGAGTTCGAGCACTTCGTCCGGCACAAGCGGTCCGCAGTGCTCGCGCCGGTCAAATAGCCATGGACAAGGTCACCGTCACCATCAACGGACGCTCCTTCGAAGCCAGGCCCGGCCAGTCGGTCCTGCAAACCGCCCTGGAAAACGGCATTCACATCCCGCACTACTGCTTCCATCCCGGCTTACCGGTCGCGGGCAACTGCCGGATGTGCCTCGTCGAGATCGAAGGCGTTCCGAAGCTGCAGATCGCGTGCGGTACGACGGTGCGCGACGGCATGGTGATCCGGTCCGACAACGACCGTGTCCGCCAAGCGGTCCGCCACGTGCTCGAGTTCCTGCTCATCAACCACCCCGTGGACTGCCCCGTCTGCGACCAGGCCGGCGAATGCGGCCTCCAGGAATACTACATGCTGGTGGGCCGGTACGACAGCCGGTTTGCCGAAAACAAAGTGGTCAAACACAAGAAGGCCTCCCCCATCGGCCGCTGGGTGATGCTGGACCAGGAACGGTGCATCCTGTGTTCGCGGTGTGTGCGCTTCACCCGCGAAATCACCAAGACCAACGAGATGGCGATCTTCAACCGCGGCGACCACGCCGAGATCGACGTCTTTCCCGGCGGCGAGCTCCACAACCGGTATTCGGCCAACATCGTGGACATCTGCCCCGTCGGCGCGCTGACCTGCCGGGATTTTCGGTTCCGCTGCCGCGTCTGGTACCTGAAGCAGGCGCCGTCGGTCTGCCCCGGTTGCGCCCGCGGCTGCAACATCGCCATCCACTTCAATCCCGAGCGGCCGCATCACGCCGGCGGCCGCCGTGTCCTGCGGTTCAAACCGCGCCCCAATCCGCACGTCAACGCGTTCTGGCTCTGTGACGACGGGCGCTACAGCTACCCGTTCATCGACGATCACCGCCTGCGGTTCGCCGCGCTGCGCGAGGAAGGCGGCGTCCGACAGCTCTACCTCAGGGACGCCCTGGACCGACTGGCCGACTGGCTGCGGTCTTCCCACGCCGGCCGGACCGCGTACCTCCTGTCGGCGGACGCCTCCAACGAAGAGTTGTTCGCCGCCCGCAAGCTGTTGCGCGACGCGCTGGGCGTCCGCTGTCTGCTCCCCGACACGGGCCTGCGGACCGGCGACGCCGACGACTTCCTGATCTGTGAGGACAAGCATCCCAACAGTCGCGGCGCCCGGATTCTATTCGGCCTCGGCGAGAGCGACCCGGTCTCCCCGGAGCGGCTCGAGGCCGTGCTCGGCGCCGAGCCGCCCGAGCTGCTGCTGGTCAATCGGGCGGATCTGCCCGGCCCCCTGCGGGACAAAATCCTCGCCGCGGGCACGCGCCTCGTCTTTCTGGGCACCAATGACAACGCGACGGCCGCAGCCGCCCATCTCGTCGTACCTCTGGCCGTCTTCGCCGAACAGGCAGGCACGTTCACCAATATCGAGGGTCGGGTGCAGAAGTTCGAGCTGGCCGTGCCGCCCCTGGGCGATGCGGCGCCGGAATGGTCGGTCCACCAGGGGCTGGCCGAGCGCCTCAGCGTTGATCTGGCATTCCCGGGCCCCGCGGCCATCTTCCGCCAGCTGGCCGCGGAAGTGGACGCGTTCAGGGGCCTGAGCCACGAAAGTCTGACACCCCATGGAGCCATGATCCGCCATGAGTGAGATCGCGCACGCCCTGATTGTCACCGGGTACATTTTGTCGGTGGTGCTCACCCTGGCGGCGCTGCTCACCTGGATGGAGCGGAAGCAGAGTGCTCTGATGCAGGACCGGATCGGCGCCAATCGCGCCAGCATTCTGGGCTTTCGGGCCATCGGGCTGTTCCACATCATCGCCGACTCGCTGAAAATGTTCCTCAAGGAGGACTTCGTCCCCGCCCGCGGCGTCCGGCTGTTCCACACCCTGGCGCCGTTCATCTCGGCGTTCTGCGCTCTGGCGATATTCGCCTGCATCCCCTTCGGGCCGTCTGTACCGCTGGGCGATACCACCGTCAACCTGTGGATTTTCGATTCCAACATCTCCCTGCTGTATGTGCTCGCACTCGGGTCGCTGGGCATCTACGGCATCTTTTTCGCCGGCTGGTCGTCGCATAACAAGTTCGCCTACCTCGGCGCCATGCGCGGCGCCGCCCAGATGCTGTCGTATGAAATCGCGCTGGGCATCTCGCTGATCGGCCTGATCATGATTTACGGTTCCCTGAGCCTGAATGACATTATCCACTACCAGGGCCAGCAGCTCTTCGGTTTCCTGCCGGCGTGGGGTGTGGTCCTCCAGCCGCTGGCCTGCCTGATTTTCCTCACCGCAGGTATCGCCGAATCGAAGCGTAACCCCTTCGACATGCCCGAAGGCGAGTCCGAGATCATCGGCTACTTCACCGAGTACAGCAGCATGAAATTCGGCCTGTTCTTCCTGGCCGATTTCATCGAAGTGGTCGTGGTGGCCGCTCTGGTGAGCGTGCTGTTCTTCGGCGGCTGGCAGTTCCCGTACCTGCAGGCGGACGGATTTCATCTGCCGGGCGGCACGCACTGGGCGCTGGCCCCGCTGGCCGTCGGGTTGATCCAGGTGGGCGCGTTCGGCGCGAAGCTGTTCTTCTTCTGCTGGCTGCAGCTGACGATCCGCTGGACGCTCCCCCGCTTCCGGTACGACCAGCTCATGCGGCTGGGATGGCAGTTTCTGCTGCCGCTGTCCATCGTCAACATCCTCGTGACCGGGATCATCCTGGTGTACAGGTGAGCCAGATGACCAAGCCCAAACTCACCGTGCTGGAGCGACTGTACCTGCCGGAGATTCTCCGCGGCCTGCTCATCACAACCCGGCACCACTTTGCTAACCTGACCGTGCACATCCTCCACCGGATCGGCCTGGCCAAGGGAAAGCGAGGCGCGGTGACCTTCCAGTATCCCGAGGATCCCCGCCCGGTGGCCCGCCGGCTGCGCGCCCGCCACCGCCTGATGAAGCGCCCCGACGGCTCCACCCGCTGCGTCGCCTGCATGATGTGCGAGACCATCTGCCCGGCCCAATGCATCTACATCGTGGCGGACGAGCACCACGACCCGCGGATCGAGAAGCGGCCGAAGTCGTTCGACATCGACTTGGGGATCTGCGTGATGTGCGGCTATTGCGTGGAGGCGTGCCCGGAGGATGCCATCCGCATGGACACCTACATCACGGAGACCTCGTCCTTCACCCGCGAAGGCATGCTGCTGACCATCGACGATCTGATGAATCACCACAACGAGGACAGCTTCCCCAGACACACCTCCTCCTGAACACCTGCTGCCCGCGCCGCAACGGACCGGCGCCCGCCGCCTACCCGCAGGCCATGCCATCATCGGTGTGATTGATTCGGCTCAGCGGATCGGCCAGTTGGCCGGCGCCGACTCCAGGCGGCCGCCCAACAAGGTGCCGTTGATCCACATCACCCGGAGGTGGAAGTCGGTCTTGAACTGCGGGCTCTCAAGTTCTCCCTTCAGGCTGTCACCAGCTTGCAACGGCAGCGGCAGTTCGCTTTGGAAGCAGATGCCGCTCTTGCTGACGTTGACCGTGGTGATATTGGCGCTGATGGCACGCCCGCAGCTGTCCTCGGCCCGCAGATGCAGCTTGAGGCGGATGGGAACCCGCTTCTCCTTGCGAAGATTGTTGAGCATGCGTACCTGCCCCATCGGTCGTCAATGTGATGAACGGATGGTATTGTATCACCGACCGGGGTGAAAATAGCCGCGTCGTGTATAAATCTTGAATGTTCCCGGCTGTGCCAACTTGACCTCGAGCCGCCGGAAAGACGCCTGGGCGGGCGTGACAGTGGGGTGGAATCCGATCCGGTACTGGTGGCGCAGCTCGGTGGCCAGGTCGGCGGTCACCCGATCCAGTTCCTGCAGGTCTTCGGGCACGAACAGGCGGCCGCCGCTCAGATCGGCTAGGTCCGACATCTCGCGGCCCGCCGTATCCCGAGAAACGTCGTCCAGATCGAAGAGCGTCTCCGCTCGGCGTTTCTGCAACGCGATGAAGTAGATCTGGACGTCGCTGTTCCGGGCCTTGGCTAGAACGTCGGGGAAACCATAGTGGCTGTCCTTGTCTTCGCCGTCGGAGATGACCACGAGCGCCTTGCGTTCGAATTTCCCCCGGGCGATGTGCTCCATGCCCAGATAAAGGGCGTCCCACAGCGGCGTGCCGCCGCCCGCCAGCATCCGCTCCAGGATGGCATCCTTCACGTCGTCCCGGTCCTGGGTGAAGTCCAGCAGCAGTTCCGCCTGATCGTGGACGAAATCGACGACGAACACCTGGTTGTCCGGGTTGGAGTATTTGAGGAAAGCCAGCACCGCTTCGTTGACCAAGTTGAGCCGCTCCCGCATGCTGCCGCTGGTGTCGATGATCAGCCCCAGCGAAATCGGCAGGTCGGCCGGATGGAAGAGCGCCAGCTCCTGGAGAACCCCGTCGTCGTAAACCCGGAAGTCGTCAGCTGTGAGAGCGTCCACCCGCTGGCCGGCCTCGTTGAGTACCGTCACGTCGAGGGTGACCATCCGCACCTGGACGCCGATGCGATAATCATCGCTTCGCCGGTCCTGAGCCAGAACGGTCCCGCCCGCCCACACGGCCGCGATCAGAACCAGCGCCACGCATCGGCTGACATCACTGGCGCGGCGCATAGTAGCCTTCGCGGTGGTGCACAAAGAGCTTGGGCAGGCCCGGCGGGGGATCCAGCTTCAGTGTGATCTTGCGCCAGGTGGCGTCCCGCCGCGTATTGGAGGGAATGTAGCCCAGCACATACTGGTGGCGCAGCTCGGAGTGGATCAGCTCGACGAAGTAGTCGAGTTCTTCAAGCGAGTTCGGGAAGAACACCCGGCCACCGGTCATCCGGCTGAGCTCCTGGATGATGCCTTCGCCGTAGCCCTCGGTGCCATGCTCGCCCAGCACGTAGATCTGGCAGTCGACTTCGCGGGCAAACTCCTTGATCTCGGCAAAGGTATAGCGGCTGTGGTTGTCCTCACCGTCGGTGATGACGATCAGGGCCTTCTTGGCGTGGCGGCACTGGCGGATCTTATCCAAACCGATGTAGATGGCGTCAAACAGGGCCGTGCTGCCCCGGGCTTCGGAGTCGGAGATCTTCCCCTGAATCTGTCGCAGGTCGGTGGTGATGTCCTGGGCCAGCCGCGCCCGGTCGCTGAAAAGCACCAGGAAAAACTCGTCCTGGCGGGTACCGTCATCGAGAAACCCGATGGCGCTCTGTCGGGCCTTGTTGATCTTGGGCTTCATGCTGTAGCTGGTGTCGAAGATCAGGCCGATGCTCACCGGTGACGCCTCGCTGGTAAAGTTCACCACCTCCTGCTCAACCTTGTCTTCGTATACCTTGAAATGTTCGGCTTGCAGTCCGGTGACGAACCGGTTCAGGGAGTCGGATACGGCCACGCGTACGCGCACGCTGTCCACGTTCACCCGGATAGATGAGTACATGTCCGAGTCCGCGGTCCGGTTCTGCGCGGTTCCCCAGATTGCGAGAACGCCGACTACGACCAGGATTGTCAGGACTCGGAGCACCATCCGTAGCTTCCTCATCATGCCCGGTGGATGCGCGCGCTGCCTCGATGGATGCAACAGACCGGCAAAGATCTCACGCACATTATACAACAGCAGGTGGAACCGGCACCTGCACCCGGATTGCGGTTCGCCTTGGGGGCCGGAAACAGAATCCATAAATCATCCGGTGTATACTAGACAGGCCGTGCAATTGTTTCAAACACCACCGCCTGGTTCCCGTGCGAGGTTTGACGATGAGCGGTACACCTCGGCCCGTCTATCTCGACACCCTGGCTGCCGGACGGTTCCCCGCCCTGCTGGCGGCGCTCCGCCGCCGCGCCCGGTCGTGTGATCTCTGTCCCCATGCCTGCGGTGTCGATCGGCTGGCCGATGCACGTGGGCGGTGCCGCACCGGCCGGCACGCCGTCGTGGCCAGCGCGGCCCCCCATTTCGGCGAAGAGGGTCCCATCTCGGGTTTCGCCGGCAGCGGCACCATCTTCTTCGCCCATTGCAACCTGTACTGCGTGTTCTGCCAGAATGCCGACATTTCGCACGGCGGCGATGGCGAGCCGCTGGACGCACGCGCGCTGGCCGGACTCATGCTGCGGCTGCAGCAGCTCGGCTGCCACAACATCAATCTGGTCACTCCCTCCCACGTCATTCTCCAAGTGGTGGAGGCCGTGGCCCTGGCCGCAGCGGACGGCTTGTGCGTGCCAATTGTCTACAATTCGGGCGGATACGACAGCACCGCCAGCATCCACATGCTGCACGAGGTGGTGGACATCTACATGCCCGATCTGAAATTCCTGGATGCGGAGGCGGCGACCCGCTGGACCATCGCTCCCGACTACCCGGAGCGGGCCCGGGAAGCCGTCCGGGCGATGCAGGCCGGCGTCGGGGATCTGATCATCGGCCCGGACGGCGTGGCCGTCCGGGGCCTGCTGGTGCGCCACCTCGTGCTTCCCGGCATGACGGCGGACAGTTGTGCGGTGCTGCGCTTTCTGGCCGAGTCGGTATCACGCCGGGTCTACGTCAACATCATGAGCCAGTACCACCCCTGCCACGAAGCGCGGGCGCATTCCTCACTTCGACACGTGCTTCGCGCCGAGGAGTACCAGGCGGTCACCGAGTACGCTCGATCCGTCGGCCTGGAACGTGTTGAATTCCAGTGCCGCCGGTTCCGGGAACACTGAGTTTTCCAACTTTCGTTCAGGCTGACGCCGTTATACAATACGGATTCGACCGACTCCGGACCGGGAGATGGAATATGCGCATTTTGAGACATTTCAGAGTGTTGCCCAGTATGCCCCAGCGGCTGGGAGCCCTGCGGAAGATCACGCAAAACGTCTGGTTCAGTTGGAACCAGGATGCCATCTCCCTGTTCCATCGGATGGATCCCGATTTATGGGAAGCCGCGCAGCACAACCCGATCCGGTTTCTCGGCATGCTCAGCCAGGAGAAGTATCAGGAGCTGCTCACCGACGAGGGGTTCCTGTCCCAGTTGGACCGGTTGGAGCAGACGTTCGATCAGTACATGAAGGCCAGCCAACGGTACACCTTCAACCTGGAACGGCCCACCGATTTTCAGGTCGCCTACTTCTCCTTTGAGTACGGGCTGACCGAGTGTCTGCCGCTTTACTCCGGCGGACTGGGCATCCTGTCGGGCGAGCATCTCAAGTCGGCCAGCGACCTCTGCCTGCCCCTCTACGGCATCGGCCTGATGTACCAGAAGGGGTATTTCCAGCAATATCTCAACAACGACGGCTGGCAGCAGGAGCACTACCCCGTCAACGATTTCTTCAACATGCCGGTCACCCTCCTCCGGGACGACGCCGGAGCTCCGCTGACCGTCACCGTGGATCTGGCCGGCGTGGCCGTGACCGCCCAGCTGTGGAAGGTTGATGTGGGCCGGGTGCCACTCTACCTGCTGGACACCAACCTGCCGGAAAATCCGCCCGATTGCCGCGAGATCACCGCCCAGCTCTACGGCGGCGATACCGAACTGCGCATCCGCCAGGAACTACTGCTCGGCATCGGCGGCGTCCGCGCCCTCGGCCGGCTTGGACTCAATCCCCTCGTCTTTCATATGAACGAGGGGCATTCGGCCTTTGCCGCCCTGGAGCGGATCCGACTCCTGATGGCTCAGTACAAAGTATCCTTTGACGAGGCGCGCGAGGCGGTGTACGCCAGCAGCGTCTTTACCACCCATACCCCCGTCCCCGCGGGCAACGATATGTTCCCGCGTTACCTCATGGAGAAGTATTTCGGCGCCTACGTTCAGCAGCTCGGTTTATCCTTCCAGGATTTGATGGGCCTGGGTCGTAAGAATCCCGGGGACGAAGCGGAGCCGTTCTGCATGACAGTCCTGGCCATCCGCCTCTCCGCCCACACCAATGCGGTCAGCCGGCTGCACGGCACCGTCTCGCGGCGGATGTGGCAGGGTATCTGGCCGGACGTTCCCGAGTCGGATATCCCGATCACCCACATCACCAACGGCGTTCATATCCCCTCATGGATCTCGTTTGAAATGTCCACTCTGTACCAGCGCTACATCGGCCCCAACTGGTTCGAGGACCCCGACAGCAAGCGGGTGTGGGAGCGGATCGACCGGATTCCCGATTCCGAGCTGTGGCGCACCCACGAGCGCCGGCGGGAGCGCCTGGTGGCGTTCACCCGCCGCCGGCTCCATCGCCAGCTCACGCGCCGCGGCGCCTCACGCAAAGAGCTGGGCCTTGCCGCCGAAGTGCTCAACCCGGAGGCACTGACCATCGGCTTCGCCCGCCGGTTCGCCACCTACAAGCGCGGCCACCTGATCTTTAGAAATCCCGAACGCCTGGCGACCCTCCTGAACGATACCGAGCGGCCGGTCCAGATCATCATCGCCGGCAAGGCCCACCCGAAGGACAATCCCGGCAAGGAGATCATCCGTCAGATCATCCATCTCTCCCGGCGGGAGGAATTCCTTCACCGCGTGGTCTTCCTGGAAGACTACGACATGAACGTGGCGCGTTATCTCGTGCAGGGTGTAGACGTCTGGCTCAACAATCCGCGCCGACCGCTGGAGGCGTGCGGCACCAGCGGCATGAAGGTCACGCCGAACGGCGGCCTGAACTTGAGCGTCCTGGACGGCTGGTGGGATGAGGGCTACACCGGCGACAACGGCTGGGCGATCGGCATGGGCGAAGAGTACACCGATGCCGACTACCATGACGAGGTGGAAAGCGAAGCCATCTACACGCTGCTGGAGAACGAGATTGTCCCCCTGTTCTACGACCGGGGGCGGGACAATCTGCCGCGCGGCTGGATCCAGAAGATGAAACTGGCCATGAAGACGCTCATCCCGTCGTTCAACACACACCGCATGCTCGAGGACTACGTGGAGCAGTTCTACGTCCAGGCGGCCATGCAGTGGCGGGTGATGACCGAGAAAAAGATGGCCCGCGCAGTCGAACTGGCCAAATGGCGTCGCAAGCTGCTGGACGGCTGGGACCAGGTGCAGATCGTGAATGTCGAGTACCGGCAGAACGGCGATTACGTGATCGGAGCGCCGATCCCCGTGCTGGCTGACCTGAAGCTGGGCCGCATCTCGCCCGAGGAGGTGGAGGTGGACGCCTACTTCGGGCCGGTGGACGCCAACGACAACTTGCAAAACCATGACCTCTCACCGCTGATCTTCCAGGGTGAGGTCGACAAGGGCGTCTACCGGTTCTCCGGCGAGATCCGCTGCCAGAAAACCGGAAATTTCGGATTTTTCATCCGTGTCCTTCCCTACCACCCGCTGCTGTCATCCCAGTTGTCCCTGAACAAAATCCTGTGGGGCTAGCCGGGGGACATGGACGCGCTCATCAGCAGCCTGCAGCAACTGCCTCCCCTGTGGATCTACACCATCCTGTTCCTGAGCGCGGTGGTGGAGAATCTGGTGCCGCCCGTCCCGGGCGACACGGTGACGCTCTTCGGCGCCTACCTGGTTGGGATCGGCTACCTGGATTTCTCCCTGGTCCTGCTTGCCACCACCGCCGGCTCGCTCACCGGGTTCATGGGGCTATACTGGGTGGGGTTCCGGTTCGGCCGTGACTTTCTGTACCAGCGGAACTACCGGTTCTTCCCTCGTGCCCGCATGGAACAGGTGGACGCCTGGTTCATCCGGTGGGGGTTGTGGATCGTCCTGGTGAACCGCTTCCTGTCGGGCGCCCGTTCCGTGATCAGCCTAGTCTGCGGCATGACCCGGTTGCCGTATCTCCGGGTGGCTCTTGCAGCGCTGGTCAGCTGCCTGTTCTGGAACGCGCTGCTGCTCGCCGCCGGCTTCTACCTGGGCTCCCGCTGGAAGCAGGTGGTGGACATCGTGGAGAAGTACAACTACGCGGTCCTCGCAGCGGGCGTCCTGGCTGTTGCAATAATCTATTTCATCCGGCGGCGGCGGCGTGCCGCAGGCGGTAATAAATCTTGATCTGCATTCCGAATCATACTAGAATTCCACAAATGTTCCATCAGCCCAGGAGTTCCGCATGAAGCCCGCTTCGGACAAGAGGAAAAAGCCAGTCGCGGACGCCGGAACGGGCGATGTATTCAAGCGTTGCTACGAGTACACCCGTCCGGAGCAGTTCAAATCGCTGGGACTGTATCCGTATTTCACCGCCTTCAGCGGGTATGTGGGCACCGACCCTATCGTGATGATGAATGGCTCCCAGGTGCTCATGTTTGGCTCCAACAACTACCTGGGCCTCACCTGCCATCCCAAGGTCAAGGAAGCGGCCGTTGCCGCCATCCAGCGGTATGGCACCGGCTGCTCCGGTTCCCGGATGCTGAATGGGACCCTGGATATCCATCTCCAACTTGAAGAAGAGCTGGCCGCCTTCTGCGGAAAGGAAGCGGCGGTGCTCTTCAGCACCGGGTTCATGACCAACGGCTGCCTGTCGAGCCTGTTGGGCCGCGACGTGTTCGCGGTGCTGGACAAGAGCGTCCATGCCAGCATCATCTACGGCACCATGGCGTCCTTCAGCAAGAACCACCGCCGTTTCAAACACAACGACATGCAGGACCTGGAGCGCGAGTTGGCCGGCTTGCCCGCCAACCGGGGCAAGATTGTCGTGGTGGACGGCGTGTTCAGCATGGAGGGCGACACGGCGCCGCTCGACCGGATCGTTCCGCTGTGCCAGCGGTACGGCGCCCGGCTCTACGTCGATGAGGCCCACGGCATGGGGGTGCTGGGCGAACACGGCATCGGTACGGTGGAGCATTTCGGTGTCACGGCCGACACCGACATCATCATGGCCACATTCAGCAAATCGTTTGCCTCCACCGGCGGCTTCATCGCTTCCGAACGCGCGGTGGTGGAGTATTTGAAACACCACTCCATGCCGTTCATCTTCTCGGCCAGCATGCCGGCGCCGTCGGTCGCCGCCGCTCGGGCCTCGCTACAGATCATCAAGGACGAACCGGAGCGCCGTCAGAAGTTGCTGCGCAACGCCCAACTCATCCGGGAGGGCCTCACCGCACTTGGTTTCGAGGTCATTCCCGGCATCACGCCCGTCGTGCCGGTGATCGTCGACGACGAGCTGCTACTCTGCCAGATCCACAAGGAACTCCTCGCCAACGGCATCTATACCAATCCCATCTTCAAGCCCGCCGCCGACCGCTGCATGGTCCGGATCAGCTGCATGGCCACCCACAACGAGTCGCAGATTCAGCAACTGCTCGAGGTCATGGCCAAGCTGGGCAAGTCTTTCGGCATCATCCACTGACATGCGACTGGCCCTTGTCACGGGAGCCACGGGTTTCATCGGCCGCCATCTCGTCCCTCTGCTCCTGGAACGCGGTGACGCGGTTCGAGTCGTGGTCCGCAATCCGGCCAAGTTCTCGGCGCTGTTTCCGGATTCCCGCAATATCGAGACCGTGCCGGGAGATTTGGCCGACCCGGCGTGCGCCGCACGGGCCGTGGTCGGCGCCACCCACGTGTACCACCTGGCGGGGGTCACCAAGGCGTTCCATCCCGCATCGTACTACCAGGGCAACGTCGAATCCACCCGGACATTCGTCGCAGCGATCCTCGCCTCGGCCCACGCCCCGGAGCGTTTCCTGCACGTGAGCTCGCTGGCGGCCATGGGGCCCGGCGCCACTCCCGAGCCGCCTCCCGACTACGCCTCCCCCGCTCCCCTGACCCATTACGGCCGAAGCAAGCTGGAGGGCGAAGCGGCGGTCCGGCCGCTGGCGGCTGTTTGTCCGGTGACCGTGTTCCGCCCGCCGGTGGTGTTCGGACCGGGCGACACCGATGTGCTGCATTTTTTCCGCGCCGTCGCCCGGGGCTGGCTGCCCATCATCGGTCACGACCGGAAGCGCGTGTCCGTGGTGTACGCGCCGGATCTCGCCGCCGCGATGGTGGCCGCAACCGGCGCGGACGCGGCAGTGGGCAAAACGTACTATCCATGCTACACTGAAAGCTACCGGTGGACCGAGTTGGGCCGGATCGCCGCCGGAGCACTGGGCCGGACCTGCCGCCCGGTGATCATCCCGATCCCCGTTGTGTGGTTGGTGGCCCTGATGGCCCAACTCGCCGGACGCATGATGCGGAAGCCGACGATTCTGAACCTGGAGAAGGTCCGCGAGATGCGCGCGTCTTACTGGGTGTGCTCACCGGCGGAAGCGGCGCGGGATTTCGGATTCCAACCCCGGTGGACCATCGACGAGGCGATCCGCCAAACGATCGACTGGTACAAGGACCATGGACAGCTCGCCTGACTACGTCCGAACTGAAAACCAGGCCCTGGACCGACCCGGCCTGCGACCGGCCGACTTGGCCGTGCTGGTGTTCATCGGTCTGCTGAGCCTGCTGGTCCTGCTCAACTACCGGGAGATTCCCTCCGCCAACCGGCTGCTCATGGTCCACGTGTTCATCGCGTCGATTCTCATCTACGCCGCCCGGTTCCCCGTCATCGGCTCCCCCTGGTGGATCAAGGCGATTCGCCTGTGGCACCCGCCGGTCTTCATCACCGTCCTGTTCGGGCATCTCGTGGAGATCATTCCGGCCGCCACCGCCGCCGACCGCGATCAGCTCCTGATTCGCTGGGACCTGTGGCTCTTCGGGCAGCATCCGTCGGTGTTCCTGAACCAGTTCCAGTTCCCCCTGCTCACCGAGTTGCTGCAGTACGTCTACACATGCTTTTACTTCATCCCGCTTGGACTGGCCATCGTGATCGTTGCCAGGCGCCGGCTGGGGCTTTACGACTACTTTTATTTCCTCATCTGCTACGGCTTCTTCTTCTCCTACCTGGGTTATTTTCTGATTCCTGCCGTCGGGCCGCGGTTCACCTTGCAGCCGCTCTACGCCGAGCCGTTGCAGGGAGTCCTGCTCTACGACCACATGGTGAATCTGCTCAATTACCTGGAGTCGGTGAACCGGGACTGCTTCCCATCGGGCCATGTGATGATGACCCTGGTGACGCTCCACTTTGCCTGGCGGCACGAAAAAACCGCGTTCCGCGTGCTGCTGCCGCCCGGCCTTCTTCTGATTGTGGGCACGGTCTACCTGCGCTACCACTATCTGGTGGATCTGGTGGCGGCGTTGGGCTGGTATCTGTTCGTGTTCTACACGGCGCCTCACCTCTACCGGATGGCGCTTCGGGTGGTGTTCGCCCCGAGCCGGCAGCCCGTCTGGGGGCGCCCCTTCGCCCCGGCCAAGAGCCGTCCCGCCGCCTGGGAAGATGAGAAGTAATCCCCTGCGCGTTTGCGCATCGCGTGGCTGCGGCCGGGTGTCTGTTTTCTCATTCAGATTTCAATCCAGAATGTTTCCGACATCCCGGGCGGTACGTCCCCTGACGGTCTTGCCGTCCGCCTGTCGGCAGATCGCCTTCATCCCCGGTGCTGCTGACACCGCAGCGGGGATTCCGGGGGGCCCGACCGGTTCCACCGGTTTCGCCGTAAAGCGGAACCCGGTGACGGACACTCCCGAGCAGGCGTTGCCGCAGGCGGCCGGGCTGGCCCAAGACCGCGGACTTCGGAAGCCCGCCCAGTCCGACTCTGTTGCAGCATCATGTTCCCCTCGGACATGCCCATTCCCTCCCCGGCCGGCCGGTACCCCACGGCCCCGCATTCTGATTACATGTCGTCGCTGCGCTTCAGATAAATTTTTTGGATTTTAGAAAAAACAATGGATACATGGCAAGAAAAAATATCAAATTTATGTATATAATTAATTATATATTCGCAACACACCATACTAGAAGTACTTCTTCTTTTTCCTGCGGCTAACGTCCGAATGCATGCGGCGGATGGTCGGCGGCGTACCATCACGTCAAGCAAACAAAAACTCCCGCGGAACCTAAGCTCCCCGGGAGTTAATTCCTCAGCAATGACCGGTCCTGCCGGACCAGACGGATGCATTTCCGCTAGAAGCAGGTGTCGGGGTTGTCCGCGGTGTTGCGGTCGGACAGATGCGACCGGTTGTCGAACCCCGGCTGCTGGTAGAACCCCACCGCCCGGCCGTGCAGGCTGTCGTACACCACGTACAGGGTCCACGGCGTGCCCCGCGGGTTCATGAACACGTACACTCCGGCCCGCTCCACCACCTGCGCCGTCCCCTCGTACTCGCCGGCGTCGGGACCCGTGAGCACCCGGAACAGGAACGTCCCGTCGGCGTTGATGCAGAGCTTCGAGCGGCCCAGGTCGTCGACGAAGATGAAGTCCCGGGGCGCGCCGCAGTTCGCCATCAGGTACAGAATGGCATTGTGGAAGAGGGTCGGGGCGTCGCCGGCCACTTTATCTCCATCGCCACCAATGAACATGTTCATGCCCACGATGCAGCCGTTGACGGCCACCGCCGGGAAACCGTCCGCCCAGCTGGCCACCAGCTCCGCGCCGGAGACCAAAGTGACTTCTTCGCGAAGCATTTCACTGAGATTGCTCACGCCATCCATGATGGGATGCCCCGCCTGGTACACTCCCAGCGTGATGGGGAAGAACAGACCGTTGCTGATTCCGCCCTGATAGGGGCTGTAGCCGGGGCTGAGTATCCGTCCCTCAATTCCCCAGGGGTTGCCGGGCAGATTCCAGCTGCTGCAGCACATGATCAGCCGGCCGCCGGCGTCCACGTAGTCCGCCAGCGTGTCGCCCATGGCCACGCGGTCCAAATACGCATGGTTGCTCCAGGCGATGACGACATCGTACGTGAGCAGGAAGTCGACGGTGGGGATTGTCCCGCCAGGAAGAGCGCCACCCGCGTAATGCCAGTCCACCGCCGCAATGTCCGGATAGGCCATCAGCGGCGCGGCCATAGTGCCGATCCCGTCATCGGCATTCACGATGAGCACGCGGATCCCCTCAGCCTGCTTGGCGGGGAGCGGTTCCTGCACCGGGGCATCCAGGCCGTGCCCGCGCACGATGAGACTCGGCCGGCCAAGGAGGCCGTCGGAGAATTTACGGGGCGCCGGAGGGAACTTGGCCGCGGCGGCGACGCCGGCCAGCAGCATCAGGCAGAGAGCCAACAAGACGAATCGGTTGCGCATATTATCTCCTAAATCTGCTTATGGATTTTTTTGGCCATTATACGACATGGAGGTGGACAAGAGAATGGTGAATGTCTGAAAAGGTGAATGGGGGGAGGCCGCATTCAATAATCATTATTCATTGGTCGTTGATCAATTTTGGTGAATCGGTGAATGGGTGCAAAGACATAGTACCCATTTCTTACTTTACATCCGAGCCGATGTCTGATATCCAACAAACAGCAGATCAAGCGCCGACGCATGAAGACGGTGTGGGAATCAGGACGGAGCTCCAACGCAACCGCTGAGGAGGAACCGACCAATGCATCTGTCCCAACTGGCCAGCGCGTCCATCGCCACCATCTTTTTCACCCTCACCGCCTACTATCTCCCCCGGGTGATCTTCGTCTACCGGCGGATCGACCGGTATTTCTACTACGCCATCACGACCCTGTGCGGGGGGCTCTTCTCCCTTTTCGGCCTGGTGCTCAGTACTCCTCTGCCGGACGACGCCGTGCTGCTGTTCCACCGCCTGCGGATGGTGGCGCTGCTGCTCACCATCGTCTTCTGGATGTTCTGCACCTACGCCATCTTCTTCAAGGAGAAGAGCTGGATCCCGCGGGGCGCGCTGGCCGTGTCGGTGTTCATCATCTGCACCATCCCGTCGGACCTGTACGTGTCGCTGCCGGTGCGCCACGTCCACGTCGAGTGGCTGGGTATTCCGTTCGACTACCGCTTCGGGCAGACCAACGTGTTCTATTCCGTCTACGCGGTGTGCCTGCTGGCCTGCTTCAGCGTCTCGCTGATCAAGGTGATAACCAGCCGCATCGAGCTGCGCATGAAGGTGCTGGGGGTGCTGGCCTTCCTGCCCGGCGTACTGGGCGCGGTGCACGACTTCCCCATCGCCCACGGCTACAAATCCGGGGTCATGATCAACGAGTATATCGCCTTCCTGTTCCTCATCGCCACGTCCGTCGTGTTCCTGACCGAGGATGAGCAGAACCACCGCACTCTCCAGAACAAGGCCGTGGAACTGGAGCGCAAGGTCCGGGAGCGGACCGAGCAGCTCGAGCGGCTCAACCGCGAGCTGGCCGGCATGAACGAGGATCTGCGCAAGGCCAATGAGCTCAAGAGCGAACTGCTGGGAATCGCCGCCCACGATCTAAAGAACCCGCTCCAGTCGGTCATGGGCTACGGCGAGCTGATCAGCAACGCGTCCAACGTGAACGAGAAGATTTTCCGCTACGCCAACCTGATCCACCTGTCGTCGCAACGGATGCTGGCCCTGGTGAACGAGCTGCTGGATGCGACGGCCATCGAGTCGGGCAAGCTGGAGCTGCAGCGGCAGCCGCTGTCGCTGGCCCGGCTGGCCGAGGCGGCGGTGTCCGCATATCACGACGCGGCGGCGCACAAATCGCAGACGCTCCGGCTGGATGTCGCGGACACCGGCTCGGTGGACGCCGACGCGAGCCGCCTGCGCCAGGTTCTGGACAACCTGCTGAGCAATGCCGTCAAATACACCCCGCCGGGTAAAACCATCACAGTGCGGATCGGGACGGACGGCGGCCGGGTGCGCTGCGAGGTCCGGGATGAAGGGCCAGGTCTGTCCGAAGACGATCGCGCTCAGGTGTTCGGGAAATTCCACCGCCTGTCGGCCAAGCCCACCGGCGGCGAGTCGTCGGTGGGGCTGGGCCTGTTCATCGTGAAGCAGCTCGTGGACGCTCACGGCGGCCGCGTCGGGGTGGACAGCCCGCCGGGCGGCGGAGCAGCGTTCTGGTTCGAACTGCCAGCGGCTGGAGCGTGACGCGATGGCCTTCATGCAGCTTCTCAACCAGCATTCGGCGATGGTGTTCGGCGGGCTGGTCTTTGGGGGCTGGGCATTGACGCTGGCGCTCCGGCGTGCGCGGCGGGCGCACTGGGCGACGTTCGGGGCGGCGCTGCTCGCCGTCGCCGGAACGTGGCTGCTGCTGCGCCCGCACTCGGGCGGCGGCGCGGTTCCGCTGGACGTGGCCGGGGGAGCCGCACCGCTGGGCCAGCCGGTGCTGGTGGAGGTGTTCTCCGACCTTTGAATGGCCTGCCTCGCGGCCAGGCCCCTCGTGGACGGGCTCGAGAGGGAATGGACCGGCGGCCGGGTGATCCGGGTGGACATCCGCAGCGTCGAGGGAGGTGCGTTTGCCGCGAAGCACGGCTTGACGCTCACCCCTTCATTCATTCTCTTCGACGGCGCCGGCGGGGAGGCGGGCCGATGGACGGGCCGTCCGCCCGCACTCGGCGACATCGCCGCGGCGTTAGACAATCGCTAGGCGGGGATCCCCACAAAGTCACGAAGAATACAAAGTTTGTTTGAGCTGACCGGATCTGACGGTTCAATTTCCAATTTCAGATTCCAGCCGAATCGCCACGACACCACGCCCCGTCGAAATCAAAAAATCGCTATTCAAACTCGAGTCTTGAAATCGTGCACGCTTCCGAGAAAACAGACCGCGTGAGAACGAACCTCGATCACGATTACGATCACGATTACGATCACGACTACGAACCACGAGCACGAAGGATGGGGACAAGAACGAGTCTCTAGCCTCAATTACGATCACGATTTCGAATCAAGAGTGCGAAGGACTTGAAACTCCTATCTCCGAATTGTTCACTGTTTACTGTTCACCGCACACTAAAAAGAAGGCTCCCCCGGAGGGGAGCCTTTGG
This sequence comes from Acidobacteriota bacterium, assembly GCA_012517875.1. Classification (NCBI taxonomy): domain Bacteria; kingdom Pseudomonadati; phylum Acidobacteriota; species Acidobacteriota bacterium. Next base: position 43,697 of record JAAYUB010000077.1, read on the forward strand.
TACCGGAATCGGGATCGGCTAGAAGATGAACTTCATGCCGAACTGGATCTGGCGGGAGGCCACCGTGGTGTAGCTCTTGCCAAGATTCGAGCTGGTCAGGTTGGTATTGGGATTGTTGAAATTGGTGTGGTTGAACAGGTTGAACGCCTCGGCCCGGAACTGCAGCTTGGAGCCCTCCGCGGTGAACCACGGCAGCTTGAAGTCCTTAAACATGGAGAAATCGACGTTCCAGAAACCGGGACCGCGGAACTTGCCGCGGTAGTAATCACCCACCGGGTTGTACAGGTTGATCACGCTGGAGGCCCAGGAGAAGTTGGCCGCGGTGGGGCCGACGATGTTGTTGGCGATGTCGGTGCTCACCTCGTACGTGACCACATTGGGTCGGGACGGGGCGCGGTTGTTGGTGTAGCCGGTGCCCAGGGTGTCGCGCGGGACTTTGTAGTCCAGCGGGAAGCCGCTGTTGGCCTGGATGATCCCGTTGATCTGCCAGCCGCCGATCAGCTCGGCCAGCCAACCTTCCGTGGTGCCGCCCAGCCACTTGCCGGGACCGAAGGGGAGTTCGTAGATGAAATTGCCGCTGAAAATGTGGCGCACGTCGAAGGCGGCGTACCCGCGGTCGTAGTCCAGATTGTACCAGTCGGATGCGAACGGGCTGGAGTTGCCCAACGACCACACGGACTCGGAGTTGTTGTCGAAGGCGGCGGACCAGGTGTAGTTGGCTTGGAACTGGAGGCCGTCCTGAAAGCGATGGCTATACGAGCTCTGGAGGGAGTGGTAATTGGAGTGCCCATACGAATCGATGTTGTGCACCCGGATGAACTGGGAGTTCATCCCGCTGTAGTAGCGCACGAACCACGGGATGGCGGTGGAACCGAGGCCATTGTCAACCATGCCCTGGATGGTCGCTTCGGACGGGTGCGGCATCTGGTTCGGGTTGTTCCGGACGTACAGGTGGACGCCTGCGGAACCGGCATAGGTGAGGTTCAGGATGTTGCCGGGCCAGATCTCTCGCTGGGCCGACAGGTTCCAGGTCTGGATGTATGGCGTCTTGAGTTCGTTGTTGAAGAGCACCATCTCGTAGAAGGATTCGGGAGCGAGGTGAAGGGTGACTTCCGGCAGGGCGATGCCGTTGCCATAGTAGCCGACGTTGTTGGGGTAGACGCCGTCGTAGCCGCCGCCGGGCTGGGCGCTGAGGAAGTTCTCCACACCGAACGGCAGCTGGGCGGCGTTCCAGGTGAGCAGGTTGCCGAACATGCGGTCGAAGCTGATGCCGTAGCCGCCGCGGATGGCGGTCTTGCCGTCGCCGAACGGATCCCACGAGAAGCCGATCCGGGGCGCGAAGTTGTGGGCTTCGGCCTCGTACAAGTCGTTGCCGGTGTCGGGGCCGCACAGGATGATGTCCGTCCCGTTGCCCACCCACTCGGAGACCACCAGGTTCCACCACTCGCCGCCTTCCCAGTTGGCCGGATCAAAGAAGTTGTTCTGGTTCACGATCCGATAGCCCTGGGAGTACGGGTTGATGATGGTGGAGGCCAGGTTGTTCACCTCGTAGGCCGCCGGCTTGTACTCGTAGCGCAGACCGAGGTTGAGGGTGAAGTTGGGGAACACCTTCCAGTCGTCCTGGACGAAGAAGTCGAACTCCTTCTGCCGCCAGCCGCGCCAGTCGGAGATGTCGCGCGAGAATACCGTGCCGTCGGAGTAGACGCCGTGGTCCACGTTGTCCACGATGCCGGCGCGCATGTTCTCGACGGTGTCACCGCCGTTGAACGCGCCGTCAAAGAAGGCGGTGGGGGTCATGCCGAACCCGGAACCGCCGTTGTTCTGGTTCCAGCGCAGATCGGCGCCGAACTTGACGTTGTGGGTGCCCAGGGTCCAAGTGACGATGTCCTTGACCTGGTAGGTGTTGAGGGGCGAATCTTCGTCCCCATAGCCCCACGGCCCGCCGAAGTCGGTGAAGTAGCGGGTGGGATCCTGGAGGTAGCCGCCGAAGTTCAGGTCGATGTCCGTCCACTGGCGGGTCCAGGTGTTGGCGGCGCGGGTGTACCCAAGCTTCAGGGAGTTGACCATGGTGGGATTCACGATGTAGGTCCACTCGGCACCAAAGGTCTGGGCCGTGCCGGAGTACTCCCGTGTGTTCTGGAACGTGGGCAGATAGCCGCCTGCAGGCGCAGTGGTGTACGGGTCGGTGCCGGTGTTGCGGACGTAGCGGAAGGAAAAGGCGTGGGCCTCGTTGAAGTTGTAGTCCACCTTGGCCACGTACTGCTCGAAGTTCTGCGGCTCGGCGTGCGACCAGACATAGCGGCCGCTGATGTCGGTTTCCTGGTCGCTGTTGGGCATCGGGTAATAGGTGTTGAAGATCTGGGCGATGGCGGGATTGGTGATCGAGTCCCGGAATGCCTGGTACGGGGTGAAGCCGGTGACCACCGTCATCTGGCGGACGCGCAGCAGCTCGGTGTTGAAGAAAAAGAACAGCTTGTCCTTGATAATGGGACCGCCGATGGAGGCGCCGTACTGGTGACGCTTGTAGTCGCCCTTTTCCAGACCGTCGCGGTTTTCCTCCCAGAGCGCCGCGTCCAGGTTTTCGGCGCGCAGGAAGTAGAAGGCTGCGCCGTGGTACTCGTTGGTGCCGCTCTTGGTCACCAGGTCGATGACCGCGCCGCCGGCGCGGCCGTATTCGGCCGACGGGTTGGAGGTGACCACGCGGAACTCCGAGGTGGCATCCACGTTCACGTCCACGGTGGAGCCGACGGTCTGGGTGTAGTTGTTGTCGATGCCGTCGATCTGGTAGTTGTTGCCGCGCTCGCGGCCGCCGTTGGCGGAGGCATAGCCGGACTGCCCCTGGATGACGCCGGGGGTCAGGTAGATCAGGTTCAGCGGATTGCGTCCGTTGAGCGGCAGGTCCAGAATGCGCTTCTCGTCGATGATGGTGTCGAGCTGGGAAGTGGTGGTCTCCACCTGCTCCACCTCGGCCCGGACCTCGACTTCCGTGGTCACTTCGGATACGCTCATGATCAGGGGGAAGTTGAGGCGCTCACCGACGGACAACTTGATACCGGTGACCTTCACCGGCTGGAAACCTTCCAGATCCGCCTTGACCTCGTAGTTGCCGACGCGCAGGTTGTTGAAGGCGTAATACCCGCTGTCATCGGAAAGGGTCTCCCGGGTCTGGCCGGTGTCGGTGCTGGTCAGGATCACGGTGACGCCGGGGATGACCCCGCCCGTGTTGTCCTTGACCACACCTTCGATGGCCTGGTCCGCGAACACGCCCACGGTCAGGCAGACCGCGAGGAACGCGAAGGCCAGCATTCTGTGGGTGCGGGACATGCAAACCTCCTTGAGGGTAGAATTGGAAGCGGTCGCGGTCGCGCGAACAGCGAGGGCGGCGCCTGCCGGTGGGCGGCGCCGTGGTCGGTCAGAGGGGTTGATCCAAAATTTTGGTATCAAAGTCTTCCCCCGATACTCTGCCGGCCGATTTCGCCGGTTCGGAAACCCAGAGTCCGGCTTCCTACACCACATTATGCGGATCTGAAAAGGGTTATGAAAGGCGGTTGGGACGAACTGGACTCAATGCGAAACAGGACGCCGAGACGGATATTTGAAACGGATTTGTGGGAAAGCCATGTTCAACTGATTGTTCACGTATTTATCGTTGATTTTGCGCATGATTCTTATTCTCAGAATATAATCTTGCAAATCACATACCAATTATTGTTCTGCCCGATAATCGGCATAAATATAAATATTCATTGACATCTACGCTGCAACGGAGCCAAGGGGAGCCGCGCATGTCCAATTATTTGGTTACATATTCCAATATATTGAATATTTTTGGCTGTTTATCCGGATGCGGCCGTCCGGTTCCGCTTCAAGACAACCGAGTCGGTTGGAGCGGCGTCAGGGGGAGGGCCAGACGGGTGATCCACCGCCCACGGGTCTCCGGTGCGGAATGAAACTCGAATCGGCCCGGATAGAGCTGCTCCAGCCGGCTGCGGGTGTTGCTCAACCCGATGCCAGCCATCCCGGTGTCGGACTCCGCGTTTTCGGGCCCGTCATTGAGTATATCCACACGCAGGGCGCCGTCGGCGCACCAGATGTTCACCAAGAGCAGGCCCGGCTCGAGCCGCCGGGCGATTCCGTGGCGGACAGCGTTTTCCACCAGCGGCTGCAGGATCATGTGGGGTACGAGCACCGCCTGAGCCGTGGGATCTACGTCCAACGTCAATCGCAGCTGATCCCGGAAGCGGATCTTCTGGATGTCCAGGTAGGCGGTCAGCAGTTCCACCTCCTTTTGGAGCGGGACCAGCGGGTCGGCTCCCCCCTCCAATACAAGGCGCAACATGTCGCTGAGGCGCGTGATCATCCGGTCGGCCCGGTCAATGTCATGGTGCATGAGCTCGGAAATGGAGTTGAGCGTGTTGAACAGGAAATGGGGTTGGAGCTGCATCTTCAGCGCCTGCAACCGCGCTTCGCTCAGGCTGGCCTCCAGTCTGATGGCCTGGCGCTCCCGCTCGCGGGAGAGCTGGTACTGAGTCCGGGCGTAGCCCAGCCCCAGCACCAGCAGGTATTCGAGCACCCACCCGTAGGCCTTGCCCGTGACATTGAGATGGAGTTGCTTCCAGAACGGCGGCAACGGCGTGATTTCATACGCATACCAGCGCGCCGTCGCGGAGTAGGCGGCGCCGAACGCTTCGCCCGCCATTCGGTCAAGTCCCAGGAACACGGACTCCTTGATCACCATCCCCGCGATGCCGGCCAGGAGGATGGCGAGCAGGGCCAGGGGCCAGCTGCGCCGTCGGATGGGGAGCCGCCGGATCATCCAGAGTATGGGCGGGATCATCACGCCCAGCGCATACCAGTTCAGGCAAGCCGTGACGAATATCTGCGTCGGAGACAGATGGCTGGCCAGTTCGCCGCCGGCCGTGAGCACGGTGTACATGGCCGGGATCAGGGTCAGCCCCAGAATCACCAGAAGCCACCGGCTGATGTGCCGCCACACCTGATTGTCCACGATAGTCTACCCCGCTCCGGCCCGGCTGGAGCCGCATCTTCCCGTCGGCCCCGGTGTCCGGGCGCGGTCCGAATGGAATGCCCGTATCTACGAGCCCGCGGAGTGATTTGTTGCGGCACCGATTGCTGATGGACGGCCGCCACACCTGCTTCACCTTGCCAGAGGAAGGGGTTCCCGCCTACAATGATCCGGTATTGAGAATCGGCTTTCCCGGAGGAATCATGCGGCCGTGGATCGCTATCGGCGCGATCCTGCTCGGCATGTGGGCAGCCGCCCAGGCACCCGCCGGGGAGCGCGCCTATCCGTGGCTCCCCAACGACCTGACGGCACACGCCTTGCGGCAGCGCATCCCGCCGCCGCCCGGCTTCGTCCGGGACGACCCGGCGGCGGGCTCGTTCGCCCGGTGGCTGCAGCGCCTCCCCCTGAAGCCTGGCCGGCCGCCGGTGCGTTACTGGGACGGCACGCTCGTGCCGGTCCAGGACGGGCACTGCGCCGTGCTGGAACTGGACATCGGGCGCCGCGACCTGCTCCAGTGCGCCGACGCGGCCATCCGGCTGCGGGCGGAGTTCCTGTACGCCGCCGGCCGCGCCGACGCCGTCGCGTTCCGCTTCACCAGCGGCCATGAGGCGGCCTGGCGGCAGTGGCAGGCGGGGGAACGGCCCCGGGTGTCCGGCAACCGGGTGAACTGGATCGCCTCCGCCGCGCCGGTCGCTTCCTACGCCTCGTTCCAGCGGTACCTCCGGACGGTGTTCGCCTACGCCGGCTCCTACTCGCTGGCGCGCGATCTGCCCCGTCCCGCCGCCGACCGCGAGATGCGCGGCGGCGACCTGCTGATCATCGCCGGGTTCCCGGGCCACGTCATGATCGTCGTCGATGCGGCGCGCCACCCGGAATCCGGCCGGCGCGTCGTGTTGCTGGTCCAGGGGTACTACCCCGCTCAGGACGTGCACGTACTGGCCAACCCGGAACATCCCGACCTCGATCCCTGGTTCGAGCCCGCGTCCGACGGCACTGTGACGGCCGCCGGCTGGACGTTTTCAGCCGCCCGCCGCCACCTGTTCCCCGCCCTGGCCGATGAGCCGGAGTGATGCCGCGCGCCCGCTGAGACGCCAACCCAACCCCGCCGGTCCCCGTGGGCCGGCCCCGGAGGCCCGATGACTCGCACCGCCTACGCCGAATTCCTGGACCGCATCCGCGAGATCCACGACCTGCACCAGATTGACGGCTGGCTCCAGTGGGACCAGCAAGTCACCATGCCCGCCGGCGGCTCCGGCGACCGGGCCGCCCAGATGGCCACCCTGTCGGGCCTGATCCACGAACGGTTCACCGATCCGCGGCTGGGAGAGCTGCTGGATTGCCTGGCGGACGCCCCGGGGCTGGACGCCGCTCAAAGCGCCAACGTGCGGGAAACCCGCCGGGACCGCGACCGCGCCGTCCGCGTGCCGCCCGCCCTGGTGCAGGCCTTCGCCAAGGCCAAGGCGCAGGCGTTCGACGTCTGGCAGGCCGCGCGGCCGGCCGACGACTTCCGCTCGTTCGCCCCCCACCTGGACGAACTGGTGCGAATGGCCCGCGAGATGGCGGCGCACATCGGCTACGCCGACGAGCCGTACGACGCGCTGCTGGATGAGTACGAACCGGGGATGACCGCGGCGGCGGTTCAGGCCGTGTTCGAGCCGCTGGGCATCGAACTGCGCGGGATCATCGACCGTTTGGACGGGACCCCGAGGCCGCGGACGGACTTCCTGGAGCGGACCTACGACCCTGCCCGCCAGCAGGCGTTCTGCCGCGCGCTGATCGCCGATCTCGGCTACGATCTGGAGCGAGGCCGGCTCGACGAGTCGTCCCACCCGTTCACCATCGGCAACGCCGACGATGTGCGGATCACCGTGCGGTACAACCCACGCTACCTGCCGGCGGCTCTCTTCGCCGCCATTCACGAGACCGGGCACGCGCTCTACGAGCAGGGGGTGGACCCGGCGCATCGACGCACGCCCATGGGCAACGCCGTGTCCCTGGGCATCCACGAGAGCCAGAGCCGGCTATGGGAGAACATGATCGGACGGTCGCCCGAGTTCTGGGGCCACTACTTCCCCCGCCTGCAGGCGCTGTTCCCCGACGAGCTGACGGATGTCTCCACAGAGGAATTCGTCCGGGCGGTCAATGTGGTGCGGCCGTCACTGGTGCGCGTCGAGGCCGACGAGGTCACCTATTCGCTGCACGTCCTGCTGCGCTTCGAAATCGAGCGGGCCCTCGTCAACGGCGCCGTCGGCACCGGCGAGTTGCCGGAGCTGTGGCGCGAGCGGATGCGCCACTACCTGGGCCTGGCGCCGGAGACGGATCGCGACGGTGTGTTGCAGGACATTCACTGGTCCATCGGCTCCTTCGGCTACTTCCCCACCTACGCCATGGGCAACCTGTACGCCGCCCAGCTCCGCGACGCCATGCTCCGCGAGATTCCCGATCTCATGGCCCAGGTGGGCCGGGGTCGTTTTCAGGCGCCGCTGGCGTGGCTGCGGGAGCGCGTGCACCGGCAGGGGCGGCTCCACCCGGCGCCGGAGCTCATCCGTCGCGCCACCGGCGCCCCGCCCGATGCGGCCCACTTCATCCGCTACATCCGGGAAAAATACGGCGCGCTGTACGGCCGGACTCTCTGATCCGGATCGCCGCCCGCGTGGCCGCACCGCCGGCACGAGGAACCCGGCAGAATCGAGCTTCCCCTCAGCCGGTTCGTATAGTAGGATTCTGTTTTCATCTTTTCGGCAAGGAGAATCCATGATGTTTGCGCGTCTCGTCACCAGAACCGTCATGGTCCTGCTGGCCGCACTCGCCGCAGCGGGCATGGCGGCGGCGGTCGGGCCGGACATTCCCGATTACTCGGCGACGCCCCGCGACCAAGTGCCCGAAGCTTACAAATGGCGCGTCGAGGACATCTACCCCGACCTGGCCGCTTGGGAGGCGGAAAAGCAGGCCGTGATCGGCATGACTGGCGAGCTGGACGCCCGGGCCAAGGACTGGACCACGTCGGCCGACCGGATGTACGCCTTCGTCGACTGGCTCAGCGGCGTCCAGCAGCGCGCCATGCGCCTGTTCATTTACGCCAGCCTGCAGGGCGACGGCGATCTGTCCAATCCGCTTTACAAGAAGATGCAGGGCGAGCTGCAGATGCTGTTCGTGAACTTCCAGTCCAAGCTCGGCTTCATGAATCCCGACATCCTGAAGCTCGGCCAGGAGACGATCGACGCCTACGTCAAGGCCGAACCGCGGCTGGCTCCCTGGAAGGTGGGCTTCGACCGGGTGCTCCGCGAAAAAGACCACATCCTCCCTGCCGAGCAGCAGCGGTTGGTGTCGCTTACCGGCATGTTCGCCGGTGCGCCGAGTCAGGCGTCCACCATGCTCAACGATCTGGACATCCCCCGGCCGGAGATCACCCTATCCGACGGCACGAAGGTCGTGCTCAACCAGGCCAACTACCAGAAGTATCGCGCCTCGGCCAACGCGGCCGACCGCCGGCTGGTGATGGCAGCCTACTGGAACAACCAGAAGCAATACGCCAACACCTTCGCCGTGCTCCAGGACGCGGCCATCAAGCAGCACCTGTACCGCGCCCGGGTGAACAACTACAGCGACTGCCTCACCGCCGCCCTGTTCGGCAACGACATCAGTCCGGCGGTCTACCATAACCTGATCCAGACCGTCCGCGAGAACCTGGCGCCGCTGCACCGCTACCTGCGCCTGCGCCAGAAGCTGCTGGGGCTCCCCGAGATGAAGTACGGGGACGTCTACGCCTCGGCCGCCAAGTCCGTGGAGAAGCGCTACACTTTCGACGAGGCGCGCCGGCTCGTCCAAGCCGCCATGCGACCCCTCGGCCCCGACTACGCGACCGCTCTGGCCAAGGCGTTTGACGACCGCTGGATCGACATCTATCCAAACAAGGGCAAGGAGTCGGGCGCCTACTCCTCCGGGGTCTACGGCGTGCACCCGTACGTCAAGATGAACTACGACGGCTCCTACAGCGACGTATCCACGCTGGCCCACGAGCTGGGTCACGCCATGCACTCGTACTTTTCGAACAAGACTCAGCCCCTTCCCACGTCCCAGTACCCCATCTTCCTTGCGGAGATCGCCAGCACCTTCAACGAGAACATGCTCATGCACGAGCTGCTCAAGTCGGAAACCGACGACGCGTTGAAGCTCTTCCTGCTGGACGGCTACATGGAGCGCTTCCGCGCCACACTCTACCGCCAGACGCTGTTCGCCGAGTTCGAGCTGGCGATGCACCAGCACGTGGAAAAGGGACAGACCCTCACGCCCGATTGGCTGAACGCGAAGTACCTCGAGCTCACCCGCGCCTACTACGGCCACGACCAGGGGGTGTTGGATGTGGAGGACTACATCCAGTACGAGTGGTCGGGTATCCCGCACTTCTACATGAACTACTACGTCTTCCAGTATAGCACCGGCATCGTGGCCTCGATGGCTCTGTCCGACCAGGTAATGGCCGGCGGCCCGGCCGAGCAGCAACAGTATCTCACGTTCCTGCAGGCGGGCGGCAGCAAGTTCCCGCTGGACACGCTGCGCGACGCCGGCGTCGACATGTCCGACCCCGCGACGGTCCGAGCGGCCATGCGCCAGTTCGACGGGATGGTGAGCGAAATGGAGAAGATCGCGGCGCGGCTGGAGAACAGACAGGCCGGCCGATAAGACTTCGAACGATCCCGCACGATGATCATCGGCCGGATCCGCTGGATCCGGCCGATTGTTTATTCCTTGACGAATTCCACGCGGCGGTTCCGGGCGCGCCCTAGTTCGGTGGCGTTTTCAGCCACTGGCTTTGATTCGCCGAAGCCCGTCGCCTTCAAACGCCCCGCAGCGATCCCCTGTCCCACCAGGTACGCCATGACCGCCTCGGCCCGTCCCTGCGACAGCTTCAGATTGTGCGCGTCGTTGCCCGCCGAGTCGGTGTGTCCCTCGATGGTGAGCCGCCAGTCCGGTTCAACCTTCAGGATTCGGATCACCTCGTCGAGCACCGGCTTTGATTCCGGGCGAATGGTCGTCGAGTCGACGTCGAACAGGATGCCGTATAGCCGCGAGCGACCGGCGGCAGCAAGATCCTTCCGGAGCTCGCCGCCCACGGAGCCGGACCAGTGAGGGCAGCCGCCCACTTCGGGCGATACCTTCCGGCCGTCCCAGCTGCCGGCCGGCGCCGCCTCCCTGTCGGAGCCCCGCCACCAGAACCCGCGGAACGAATTGCCATCGGGCGCGAACACCAGGATCGCCGGGCCCGTGTTCTCATCGCCCGCTTCCGTCCACTGGATCTTCATGACCCGTCCTTCGATGGCGCCCTCGAGGACTCCGTCCTTGTACTCGTAACAGCCAGCCAGAGCGGTGCCCTGTTGGCGGACATGAAACAGGGAATAGCTGCTCTCGTAGGTGCCGGATATGTCGCCCACTCCCTTGGGCGCCGCCGGGCGTTCGCCGAACCCGCGGAAGGCGAACAGCTCGGTCCACTCCTCGCTGCCGTGATTGTCTTCGACAGTCAGACGCACCCAACGGCCCTTGGCTGGTTTGGCCGCCGGAAACACCTGTCGATTGACGCCCTCTTGGAGCTCGGCGCGAAGCACCTCGACAAAGCCGGTCTCGGGCGCTGTGTCGGATATCTCCACAACCACATGCCGGGCGGCTGAGCCCGGCGTGTCCACGCTCTCGGTGTCGAACTCGAAGCGCTGGATGGTGGCCGGCGCCAGCAGCTCAAAGACGATGGCGTTGTTCCGGACCTTTCCTGTTGTGCTGGCCCAGCCAGAGGTGGGGCTTTCATCGATGAGGCACACCGCCGGCCAGCCGCCGTAATGCGCCGGCTCCACAACCGGGAGTGTGCCCTCGTGCAGGGCCAGCAGGTCGGTCGTCCCGGCGTACGATGCCGCTGCGCCGACAACCAGTGCCGCGATGATTGCAACGCCTCGAATGGAACGCTTCATACATTCCCTCCTTGTTGGGATCTTGTCCTGGGGATTCAGAACCTAGGCCCCATAAACCCAGGGCCCGGGGCCCGATCCGAAGGAAAACTTTCCAAGTTCCCGCCAATGCACCCTTTCATCGATTCACTGTGCCAACAGCCCCTCACTCAAAATATAGCCGTCCGAGATGGTCTGCTTCAACGTCACCTTCAGCCGGCCGCCTTCCAGGGTGAGCTCAGCCTCAGCCAGCGCGCCGGAGACCCGCTTGTTCAAGGTCGCCGTGGTCCCTCTGACGGTGCCACGGATCTCGTTCGTCATGAACTTGAGGGTGACCTCGCACCCCTCCTGGATGACGGTGAAGTTGCCGCCGCTCACGTTGCGTTTCTGGCCCACGTTGATCGCCGAGGAGCCCTGGACGTCGGCCACCGCCAGCACGCCCGTCCACGCCCCGGAGATGTCACTGCACGGTCCGTCGGTCTCCCGGGTGAGGATCTTGGCCAGCTCCCGGAGAGCTTCCGGTGTGAACATGTCGGCCGGCAGTTGATCTTCCAGCTCGTTAGGAAACCACTCCTTGGTGGGCCCGGGGCGCGGGAGATAATTGAAGCGCTCTTGATAGACATGGCCGAGTTCGTGGATGATGATCTTGGCGATGGCCAAGGGGCTGCGCGCTTCGCCGCCGCCGCCTGACGAGTACCAACCGTCCTGGTTGAATTTGACCGTGTTGGCGTCAATCGTCTGTCCGCCGGCCGCCATCGCCATGGAAGATTGCAGGCCGGTGTAAATGAACCTCAGATTGGAATCGTTCAGACAGTCCACCAGCCGCTGCCGGTCGGCCCGGGCCAGCTTGGCCCATATCCCCTTGTCGAGTTGGTACTTGAGCGCGGCCAAGATGGTCGGCACCTGCAGTTCGACAAACACGCCGGCATCGCGCCCCTGCTCCGCCACCAGCTGCACCCGCGGCGGCGTGGCGGATTCGTAGTACTCCTTGAAAGCCTCCGTATCCGCAGGCGCAGGCGCAGCCGCGGCGCCGGCGGTGATCAGGCACAGGCAGACCAGCAGCAGGGTGCATCGGGATCCGTTGATCATGTTGCCTCCTCGTCAGGCCATCGTTCCGGAGAGCGAACCAATCACCACAACAGGCGCCGATTCAGAACAGCTTTGGGTAGGTAGACTGTGCCCATTGTGTCGGATCGGTGCGCCGGTGTCAATGGGTTCGCCTGGGAGCCCGGAGACGAATGCAATTTGACATGGCGGGAACAAGTCTCGATGACGAGTGCGAGTACGGTTACGATCAAGATTAATCAGTTACTCCCGTTTTTCTGACAATTTTTGGCAGGATTTTGGCCGCCCGATCGGCCGGGTCGCCCAACTCATCATTGGCCGGCACCATCCGCCCATTCACCACGAAAATAGCCAGGCGCAGCCCCGCGAACGCGGGGCAGCGCCTGGAAGGCCAACTCGTTGACGCGCCGCGCCCCGGGTACGGGGCGCGAGGAAAGGGTGACGGCGATCTCCACGCTTCCCCGCGCCCCTGTTCAGGGGCGCGCCGTGCCAATCGATTCGACTTTCCAGGCGCTGCCCGGCTTCGCCGGGCTGCGCCTAGCTATTGTCTTCGAAACCGGAAGGGCGTGCCGAAGATCCGGCATGGCGGCACAGAGCTGGAGTGAACGATCATGCTCCTTTGGTTCCGGCTACGCCGGGTTGGGATTACGATCATGATCGCGATCACGATTACGAACTACGAGCACGAGCCCTCAATCTTCACCCTCAACATCAATACTCAACTTTCAACAATCAACCATCAACCATCAACGGTTTCAGAACCTGCGAACCCGTGTATAATGGACACAACGTTATCCGACTGTCCCTAAATCGAAGCGATCATATCCCTCGACGAGGTGGTGATGATCGGTCGGACGATCGCCCATTATCGGATCATCGAGAAACTCGGCGCGGGCGGGATGGGGGTGGTGTACAAGGCGGACGACACCGCCCTGCAGCGCACCGTGGCCCTCAAGTTCCTGCCGCCGGAGTTGACCCGGGACCCGGAGGCGAAGCAGCGCTTCCTGCACGAGGCGCGGGCGGCGGCGCGGTTGGACCACCCGAACATCTGCGCGGTGTTCGAGATCGGCGAGACGGCGGACGACTCGCTCTACATCGTTATGGCCTGTTACGAGGGGGAGACGCTGCGGGAACGCATCCAGCGGGGTCCCCTGCCCTGGCCGGAAGCGGGGCGGCTGGCGGTACAGGCCGCGGCGAGCCTGGACCACGCACACACCTAGGGGATCGTCCACCGCGACATCAAGCCGGCCAACCTGTTTGTGACACCGACTGGATTGGTCAAGGTGCTGGACTTCGGTCTGACCAAGCTGGCGGGGGCGTCGGTGCTGACAAAAGACGGTTCGACCCTGAGGACGGCCGCCTACATGTCGCCCGAACAGGTGCACGGCGAGGCGTCGGATACGCGGTCGGATTTGTGATCGCTGGGTGTTGTCTTGTGTGAACGGGTCGCGGGACGGCTACCGTTTGCAGGGGAGTACGCCGAGGAGGTGATGTACCGAATCGTGGTTGAGGCGCCGCTCCCCCTGTCGAAGCAGGGAGAGGACCCGGCGCCGGAGCTGCAGGCGATCGCGGACCGGTGCCTGGTGAAGGATCCAGCCGGGTGGATTTCCAAGGCCCGCGAGCTGGCCGCCGCCTTGGACGCGTGAGGGAAGCTGGAGGCACAGTCGGCGTCCAAGACGAACCGACCGCTGCCGGCCGCCCAAGAGAAGTCATTGATCGCGGTTTTCCCTTTCGCCAATATGAGTGGCACGAAGGAGGACGATTTCCTCTGCGAGGGCCTGGCCGAGGAGATCATCAACGCGCTCACCCGCATCCCCGGGCTGACCGTGATTGCCCGGACCTCCGCCTTCGCCGTGGCGCGGTTGGGGCTCTTCGCCCGCGAGGCCGGTGCGCGCCTCGGCGTCGGCAACCTGCTGGAGGGAAGCGTGCGCCGGGCGGCACCCGGGTGCGGGTGACGGCGCAGCCCATCGACACCCGGGGCGGCATCCACGCTGGGTTTTGGGCGTACGTTCAGGGTCGGGCCGGACAACCGGCCGGCGCCCGGGCATCGCTTGAAAGCGCGCGGCTGGCCACGGCCAATCGGTACGAGCCTCCGTCGACCTTTGCGTTCGGATACATCGGTCTCGGGGAATGAGAGGCCGCCGTCGAATGGCTGGGGCGGACCGTCGAGGAATGCGATCCGTCGATCATGCCGATCCCGTCGTTCCACTTCCCGGATCCTGTCCGCCGCGACGTCCGCTATGGGCGCTGCTGGGCCGGATGAACCTGTCGTTGTAGGCTTGCTCGTAATCGGCGTGATTTTCTCAGATACGATCGAGAACTAGATGTACCTGTCCTTGTGTTTCAAGATGAGATCCGTGACGGCCCCCAGGCGGATGTCGCCGTCCTGATAGACCCGCAGGCTCCAGTAGATCGTGACGCCCAGATAGGTGAACAGCAGCAGCAGCATGACCGGCAGGCCGATGAACACGCCGCAACCCAGGGTGATCACGCCGATGACGATCAGCAGCACGAGCAGGACCATCCACACCACCAGGAAGATTCCGTGGAGCACCAGGCCCTGCAATGCGTGGAAGCGCAGGGACCGCTTTTCCGGTGGCTGGGTGAGCAGGACTATGAGCGGAACCAGGATCGGAAAAACGTTCGGATAGCAGATCGCGCCGAGCGTTCGGTCCTCGGGGGGAAGCACAAACTCCCCGCCGGTGCCGGTTTCAGGCGTCGGGGAAGGTCCGGGTGATCCTGTTGTGGACATGGCGGTGGCCTCCTGGTTCAGTTGTCGATCAGGCGATGGTGCGTTCGAGTACGATTACGAGCACGATTACGATTTACGAGCACGAGCCATCGACCATCAACCGTCCTGTGCTAGTCGCGCGTCAGTTGACGGTACTTGATGCGGTGGGGGATCTCGGCGGCGGCGCCGAGGCGGGCGCGGCGGTCGGCGGCGTAGTCGGAGTAATTTCCCTGGAACCACACCGCCTGGCTCTCCCCCTCGAAGGCGAGGATGTGGGTGGCGACCCGGTCCAGGAACCAGCGGTCGTGGCTGATGACGACGGCGCAGCCGGCGAAGTTCTCCAAGGCGTCCTCCAGCGCCCGGAGCGTGTTCACGTCCAGGTCGTTGGTGGGCTCGTCCAAGAGCAGGACGTTGGCGCCGGACTTGAGCATCTTGGCCAGGTGGACGCGGTTGCGCTCGCCGCCCGAGAGCTGACCCACCTTCTTCTGCTGGTCGCCCCCGGCGAAGTTGAACCGGCCCACGTAGCCGCGCGAGTTCACCTGCCGGCCGCCGAGGTCGATGGTCTCGGTGCCGCCGGTGATCTCCTCCCAGACCGACCGCTCAGGATTCAGGGTGTCGCGGTTCTGGTCCACGTAGGCCAACTGCACCGTCTCACCCAGCCGGATGGCGCCGCCGTCCGGCTGTTCCTGGCCGGTGATCATCCGGAACAGGGTGGTCTTCCCCGCCCCGTTGGGTCCGATGATGCCTACGATCGCGTTGGGCGGGATGGCGAATGACAGATTGTCCATCAGCAGGCGCTCGCCGTAGCCCTTGCGGAGATTTTTAGCCTCGATCACCACGTCGCCGAGGCGCGGTCCCGGCGGGATGAAGATCTCCAGCTCCGGCGCCTGTTTCTCGCTTTCCTGCGCCAATAGTCGCTCGTAGGCGGTGAGGCGAGCCTTTCCCTTGGCCTGGCGGGCCTTGGGCGACATATGGATCCATTCGAGCTCACGCTGGAGGGTCTTCTGGCGCTGGCTCTCGGCCTTCTCCTCCTGCTGGAGACGGGTGCGCTTCTGGTCCAACCACGAGGAGTAGTTCCCCTTCCAGGGGATCCCCTGGCCGCGGTCCAGCTCCAGGATCCAACCGGCCACGTTGTCCAGGAAGTAGCGGTCGTGGGTCACGGCGATGACTGTGCCCGGGTATTGCTTGAGGTGGTGCTCCAGCCAGGCCACCGACTCGGCGTCGAGGTGGTTCGTGGGCTCGTCCAGGAGCAGGATGTCGGGCCGGGTAAGCAACAGCCGGCAGAGGGCCACGCGGCGCAGCTCGCCCCCCGAAAGCACATCCACCTGCGTGTCGCCCGGCGGGCAGCGGAGCGCGTCCATGGCCATCTCGAGGCGGCTGTCCAGGTCCCAGGCGTCGCGGGCGTCGATCTGCTCCTGAATGACGCCTTGCTTCTCCAGCAGTTTGGACATCTCGTCGTCATCCATGGGCTCGGCCAGGCGGTCGCTGATCCGATTGAACTCCTCCAGGAGCGCCGCCGTCTCCGCCACCCCCTCGGCCACTACCTCGCGGACGGTCTTGGCGGGATCGAGCTTCGGCTCTTGCTCCAGAAAGCCGATGGTGTATCCCGGCGCGCAGGCGGTCTCGCCCACGAAGTCCTTCTCGACGCCGGCCATGATGCGGAGCAGCGTGCTCTTGCCCGAACCGTTCAGGCCGATGACGCCGATTTTGGCGCCGTAGAAGTACGACAGGTAGATGTCCTTGAGGACCGCGCGCTGGCCGTGATACTTGCCCACGCCGATCATGGAGTAGATGACCTTGTTAGGTTCTGTGCTCATAGGGCTGAATCGCCTCTGGATGAATTGAACCGGCGCCGCGGCGCGTGCCGTCGATGCGGGCCGGGCCGATATTGTAATGGAAATTGCTCACCGGGTTGATGAATTTTCTGCAGCGGCGGGACCGGTGATCCCGCGCGGTGCGTCCGAACGACCACTCCGGCGCGGGCCGCTCACCGGCCTGCGAACAGATCCCCGACTTCGAGCCGGAGCAGCGGATTGAGTCGAAACGCCTCTGTCTGCAGCCGCCGGGCGTCCGCCCGCAGCGCCTCCCGCTCGCCGGCTGGCGCTGCCGCCGCCCGACGCAGCAACAGGGCCGCGCGCACTGCGCCCAACCGGGCCCGACGGCTGTTGATCGCGGCCGATTCGTCCAGCATCTGTTCCACCTGCGCCAGCCGCTCCCGCACCGTCAGACCGTCACTCGCATTCGCGGCTTGACGCAGCCGGCATTCAGCCAGCAGCAGAGACCGCTCCGCCCGGTCGGCGCCGCGAACGGCGTCGGCCTCCAGCCGCCGAGCCGTCTCGTCCAGCGCGGCCCAGGCGTCTCGGCCGCGGCGTTGTGTCCACGCCGCCCGGGCCAGCTCCACTTCCGCCGCCAGCAGGTGCAGCTCCGGAATGCCGCCGCAGCGGGCGATGCCGCGCGCGGCCCATCCCCGCGCCTGTTGGAACAGCGCGGCGGCGTCCCGCCCGGAGTCGGCGGCCAGTTGTGCCTCGAACAGGGACCGGCGGGCCAGCCCCACGTAGGGCCAGCGCTCCTCGGCGTTGAGCTCCAGTTCCCGCCGCAACAGGTCGCCGGCACGCTGGAGCTCGGCGCCGGGCGAGCCGCCCCGCGCCCATTCCCCGCGCGCCTGGATCAGATGGGCGAAGGCGAGATTGTCGACGATGTAGCTGTCCTCCGGGTTGATGGCGTG
Organism: Acidobacteriota bacterium; assembly: GCA_012517875.1. Lineage (NCBI taxonomy): Bacteria > Pseudomonadati > Acidobacteriota > Acidobacteriota bacterium. Next base: position 61,177 of record JAAYUB010000077.1, read on the forward strand.
GGCGCGCTCCAGGGCACGCAGCGCCTCGGCCAGCGGCGGCGCCGGATCCCGCCCGTTCTGCAGGTTGTCCCAGGCGAGTTGGGCGTTGGCAAAGCCGAGGTTGTTGAGAATCCATGCTGAGTCGGGCTCCTCGGCATCGGCGCGGCGGTGGTCTGCAATGGCCTGCCGCAGCGCGGGCGCCGGGTCGATGCCGTGGCGGGCCTCGTACCGCGCCCGCGTCTCGAAGGCCATGCCGCGGTTGCACAGCAGCTTGGTGAGCCGGGGGTTGAGCGCCAGCCCCTGCTCGTACGCCCGAACGGCATGTTCCAGCGCGGGCCGCGGATCCTGGTCATGGTCCGACCGGTATTCCGCCTCCAAGGCGTGCGTGTTGCCCAGCGTGTTGTACAGACTGTAGGCTTTGGGAGCCAGCTCGCGGGCCCGTTCCAGCGCCTGCGACGCCAAGGCCAACTCCGCCACGGGGTCCCGCCCCTGGTTCAGCAGGTGTTCGGCGATGAGGCGATGGCTTTGTCCCAGGCGGTGATGGGCGAGGAATTGCCGGGGATTCAACTTCAGCGCCTGACCGTACCGCCCGATCGCCTCTGTCAGAGCCGGCGTGGGGTCCTCGCCCCGGTAGCTGAGGAAAACACCTTTCCGCTGCATGGCGTCACCCAGGGTGACCCAGGCGGCGGGATTATTTCGGTCGAGGCGAACTCCCTCCGCCGCGGCCACCGCGGCCCGGGCGATAACCGGCATCGGATCGTGTCCGTTTTCGGCGAGGACGTCGGCCTGGAGCCGGATGATCTCGGATTTCAGGCTGAACGCCGAGCCCCGCTCCGGATCGGCCTGGAGCGCCTGCTCACAGGCGCTCAAGCCGTCCGCTGCGATCGCCTGAACCCGGTCCAGAGCGTTGCGGGCCCGGGTCAGGCGGGCTAGATGCAGGGCGGCGACCTGCTCGTAGAGCGCCGGGTCGCTGTGCGCCATCTCCGCGGCGGCGCGGTACGCCTCACCGGCCCGCTGAAAGTCCTTCGCAGCCTGCTCGTATCGGCCGGTGTTGACGCGGTCGCTGCCGCGGCTCAGATGGACGTCCCCTTCCAGGCGTTTGAGCTCATACATCCAGGGCGACTGCCGGAAGCCGCGCCCGGCCAGCGTCAGGGCGTCGTCGTGACGCCCCTCATACAGGGCGATGAGTCCTTCCACGTAGAGCGGTGACTCCACCTGGGCGCCGGCGCCGCGCCGGAGGAAGTCCAGCGCGGGCAGCCGAAATTCGCGCTCGATCTCCTCGAGTCGGGCCGCCCGCAGTTCGGCATTGGAAATTCGGTCGGCTGCTTCGCGCTCCACCTGATACAGCAGACCGAGCAGCAAGCCGGTGGCGTACGCGGCATCGGGAGTCCGGAAGCCCGCGTCCCAAGCCTGGCGCAGCGCTCCGCGGGCCGCCTCGTACTCCTGCAGCGCCAGGTGGCCCCGGCCCAGGGCGTAGTAGCCGGGGCTGTCCGCCAGGCGGCCGGCCTCGCGCATGGCCTGTCGCACCTGCGCCATCCGTTCCCGGATCACCGTCCGCTCGCGCCGGATGTCGTGCAGCGGCAGCATGTGGGCGACGCGCAGGAAGCCTTCCGTCTCCTTGGCGGCGGCGCCGAACTGCTGGGCCAGCGCCGCCTGGTGGGCGGCATCCTGTCGGGCCTTCACTGCCATCAGGACCGCCGCCAGCACCGCCACGGCTGCCACCGCAATCACCGCCGAAGCCAGCCGGTGTCTGCGGACCAGCTTCACGCCGCGGTACCACAGACTGGCCCGGTGAGCGGCGATGGGCTCGCCATCGAGGTAATGGCGCAGGTCCGTGGCCAGCGCCTGGGCCGACTCGTACCGGCGCTGGGGTTCCTTCTCCAGACACTTGAGCACCACGGTCTCGAGGTCCCGGGGAATGCTGGCGTCGTGCCGGCGCGGCGGCTCGGGCTCCTCGTGCGCCAACCGCATGATCACCTGAAACACGTTGTCTCCCTGGACGGGAGGCCGGCCGGTGAGCAGAAAATAGAGGGTGGCGCCAAGGCCGTACACGTCCGTCCGCCGGTCCACGCGGCTCAGCGCCCCCTTGGCCTGCTCGGGCGCCATGAACAGCGGTGAGCCCAGCACGGCCCCGGTGACGGTGGTCCCGTCCGTCTCGGTGTCACGCGCCAGGCCGAAATCGGTGACGAAGGGGTGCCAGCCGCCGACGGCGTCGGGCTCCAGCATGATGTTGGCCGGCTTGATGTCCCGGTGGACGATTCCCAGCCGGTGGGCGGCATGGATCGCGTCGGCCACCTGCGCCAGCAGGGCCACCTTTTGATCCAGGGTCAGCCGCGCACTGGCTTTCTCCAGCGACTCCCCGTGGACGTAATGCATGGCGATGTACGGGAAGTCACCCACAGTGCCCACCTCGTGGATGGGGCAGATGTGGGGGTGCTCGATCCGGGCCTGGGCCCGGGCCTCGCGCATGAAGCGCTCCTGGATGTCGGCGCTGCCCTGCCGGATGATCTTGATGGCCACCCAGCGCCCCAGCCGCGGATCGCGGGCCCGGTACACCCGACCCATCCCGCCTTCGCCGATGAACTCGATGGATTCGTACCGATCCCAACCGGGCACCGGAAAGTCGTGGGTCATGCGCATGCTCCCCGCATGAATCTGTTCTCTGGCTCCAAAAGCCCCATTATAGCCGGAAATCCGGTTTCGCCCAACCCGACGCCGCGCGACACCCCGCGGCCGGCCGGGGGGCGGAAGCCACACTTTTTTCCAACACCCGGCCCGGGTTTGCGTATACTGGGTTTTCAAACCCCTGTATAGAGGAGACGACATGCGATCGAGATCGTTGCTGCTCGCCCTGATCTGCCTCCTGGCCCTGCCCGTCCTCGCCGCCGAGGCCGACAAGAAGGACGTCAAGGACAAGGAGAAGGATCCCTTCGTTTCAGGCACGTTCAGCGGCCTGAAGTTCCGAAGCATCGGCCCGGCCTACTGCTCCGGCCGGATCGGCGACCTGGCCGTCAACCCGAACAAGCCCAGCGAGTACTACGTGGCCGTGGCGTCGGGCCACGTCTGGAAAACCGTCAACGCCGGCACCACCTGGACGCCGGTGTTCGACAAGCACGGCGCCTACTCCATCGGCTGCGTGGCCATGGACCCCGCCAACCCCAACGTCGTCTGGATCGGCACCGGCGAAAATAATCACCAGCGCTCCGTCAGCTACGGCGACGGCGTGTACAAGTCCGTCGACGGCGGCAAGAGCTGGAAGCACATGGGCCTGAAGGAATCCCGCCACATCGGGATGATCGCCGTCGACCCGCGCGACTCCCGGGTGGTCTATGTGGCTGCCGAGGGCTCCGTCTGGGGTCCCGGCGGCGACCGCGGCCTGTACAAGACCGAGGATGGCGGCGCCACCTGGAACAAGGTGCTGGAGATCAGCGAGAACACCGGCGTGAACAACGTGGTGCTCGACCCGCGCTGTCCGGACCGGATCTACGCCACCTCGGAACAGCGCCGCGCCCATGTCTTCACCAAGATCGGCGGCGGCCCGGAGACCGCCATCCACAAGTCCGAGGACGCCGGCAAGACCTGGCGCAAGCTCACCAGCGGCCTCCCGTCGGGCCACATGGGCGGCATCGGCCTGGCCGTGTCGCCGGTCAACCCCGACGTGGTCTATGCCATGATCGAGGCAGCCAACGACGAGAGCGGCTTCTACCGCTCCACCGACCGCGGCGAGTCATGGTCCAAGATGAGCAACCACGCCAGCTCCGGCCAGTACTACAACGAGATTTACTGCGATCCGAAAAACGTGGACAAGGTCTACTCCGTCGAGACGTTCTCGTTTGTAACCGCCGACGGCGGCAAGACCTGGCAGCGGCTGAGCAACAACGGCCGTCACGTGGACGACCATGTCATCTGGATCGACCCGGCTGACACCGATCACTTCCTCATCGGCGGCGACGGCGGGCTGTACGAGTCGTGGGACGCCGGCGCCACCTACGAGTTCAAGCACAACCTCCCGGTGACCCAGTTCTACCGCGTGAACGTGGACAACTCCCTGCCCTTCTACTACGTGTTCGGCGGCACCCAGGACAACAACAGCATGGGCGGCCCCTCCCGCACCACCAGCACCCAGGGGATCGTCAACGCCGACTGGTTCGTCACCCAGGGCGGCGACGGCTTCTGGACGGCGGTGGATCCGACCAACCCCAACATCGTCTATGCCGAGGCGCAGTACGGCAACATGTGCCGCTACGACCGGCAGAGCGGCGAGAGCATCGACATCCGCCCCGAGCCGCGGCCCGGCGAAAAGACCTACCGCTGGTACTGGGACACGCCGCTCATGATCAGCCCCCATGCGCCCGCCCGCCTCTACTGCGCCGCCAACAAGGTGTTCCGCAGCGACGACCGCGGCGACACCTGGACGGTGATCAGCGACGACCTGACCGCCCAGATCGACCGTAACACCATCCCCGTCATGGGCAAGTACTGGAGCGTCGACGCGGTGGCCAAGGACGTGTCGATCTCGCAGTACGGCGTCATCGTGGCCCTGGATGAGTCCCCCCTGCGCGAAAACCTCCTGTACGCGGGCACCGACGACGGGTTGATCCAGATCTCCGAGGATGCCCGCACTTGGCGCAAGGCCGGCGAGTTTCCCGGCGTGCCCGCCAACACCTACGTCAGCGATATTCAGGCCGACCGCTTCAATGAGCAGGTGGTCTACGCCGCATTCGACAACCACAAGCGGGACGACTTCAAGCCGTACCTCCTCAAGAGCGCCGACAAGGGCAAGACCTGGACGTCCATCGCCGGCAACCTGCCCGAACGGGGCACCGTGTACACCGTCATCCAGGACCACGTCAACCCCGACCTGCTGTTCGCAGGCACCGAGTTCGGCGTCTTCTTCACCGTGGACGCCGGCCGGAAATGGGTGCAGCTCACCGGCGATCTGCCCACCGTGGCGGTGTTCGACATCGCCATCCAGCGCCGCGAGAACGACCTGGTGCTGGCCACCTTCGGCCGCGGCTTCTACATCCTGGACGACTATTCCGCCCTGCGCCAGGTGACCCCGGAGATGCTTCAAGCGGACGCACAGCTCTTCCCGGCGCGCGACGCCCTCATGTACATTCAGAGCCGGGGCCTCTCCAGCCAGGGTTCCTCCTACTACGCCGCCAAAAATCCGCCGTTCGGCGCCACGTTCACCTATTACCTGAAGGACGCACCCAAGACCCGTCGCCAGATCCGGCAGGAAAAGGAAGCGGAGCTCTTCAAGGAGGGAAAGCCCATCCCGCAGCCGAGCCTCGACGAGCTGCGCACCGAGGAGCGCGAAGAGAAACCGCATCTGCTTTTCACCATCACCGACGCGTCGGGCCAAGTGGTGCGCACCATCGCCACCCGGGCGGTCAAGGGCTTCAACCGCGTCACCTGGGACCTGCGCTACGCCCCCACCACCCCTGTCCAGCTCAAGGACGACACATTCGATCCGCTGGCGGAGTCCCGGGGCGGCGTGCTGGCCATGCCCGGCGCGTACACGGTCAGCATGGCGCTGGTCACCGACGGCCGGTCCAAACCGCTGGCCGGTCCGGTGCCGTTCGAGGCCGTCGTGCTGAACAACGCCACCCTGCCGGCGCCCGACCGGGCCGAGCTGGTGGCGTTCCAGAAGCAGGCGGCCGAGCTGGCCCGGACCATGATGGGGTCCGAGCGGCTGGCCGATGAGATGCTCAAGCGGCTGGCGCACATCCGCCAGGCGCTGGCGGCCACGCCGGCGGCCCCGGCGGCGCTGACCGAGCGCGCGCGGACGCTGGTACTGGAGCTGGACCAGGTGCTGTTCACCTTCCGCGGCCAGGAAGCCAAGGCCAGCGCCGAGGAGATCCCGCCGGCGGCGGTGCCCCTCAACGACCGTCTGTCGGCGATGACCTACTCCATGTGGCGCTCCACGTCGAAGCCCACCGGGACGGCCCGCACGGCCTACGAAATCCTCCAGAAGGAATTCCCGCCCGTGCTCCAGGCCATCACCCGGATTTACCAAACCGACCTGCCGCAACTGGAGCGGGAAGTCGAGGCCGCCGGCGCCCCCTGGACCCCGGGCCGGCTGCCGGTGCTCAAGTAGCCGTCACCACGTGTTCTGACACCCACGGGCGGAGCCGCATGGCTCCGCCCGTTTTCTTTCTCCCGGCTGCGGCAAAAACCGTTGCACCATTCCGGGATCTCGTCTACTGTATGGCTTTCGGCGAATATCCATCCGCCGCTGCATGGTGTATGATCATCGTGTCCCGCATCCAGCATTTGCATCGGTGCGCCAAGCGCATCGACTCGGGCATGGAAATCCAACAGACCAAGGGTGAGCCATGAAGACCACTGTTTGCCTGGTCGTGACGTTGTGTGCGCTGATCGGCTGCGCACTGCCTCTGACTGCTGTCCCACCGGAAGCCGTCCCAAAGCAGGAGGCACCGAGTCGGATTGCCATCGACCGCTGGCTGCTGCTGGGTCCGGCTGCTGCACCGTTGCCGGTGTTCCACGACGAGACCGCCGGCGGCGTCAAGCTGGACGACCTGCTCAAGGCCACGGACTTCGATCGGTTGCCGGCCGATCCCGTCGAGGGTCTGACCGTCGTGTGTCCCGGCGGCGCGCCCCTCGCCTGGCAGAGCGTCGCGGCGGGCACCAACGGGCTGGTACTATTGCCCAAGCCCGGCCCGTCGGCGGCGTCACCGGCCGTGGCTTGGCTAGCCGCCTACATCAACGTCTCGCGCTGGGCGGAAATGGAAATCAGCGTGACCGGCACGCACCCCCGGCGATTCTGGCTCGACGGCGAACCCATGGCGTCCGGGACCAAACCATCCGACGACAATGCGGGCAAGGTGGCCGCAACAGCCAGGCTGACCCCGGGCCGGCACCTGCTGCTGATCAAAACGGTCATGGATCCGAACGCCGCCACGGAGTGGAGCGTGGGCGCGGCGTGCGCCGTCCCCGCGTCGATCGCGCCGGCCGTCCAGGCCGTCACCGATCCGATCCGGGCTGTGAGTATCGATGACATCCTCGGCTGGCCGGCCATCCAGTCCGTGGCCGTCTCGCCGGACGGTGCGCACGTGGCGCTGGGACTGCGTCGTCGCCTCCCCGGCGCGTCGTCCGACGAGTCCTGGCTGGAGCTGCGCCGCATTGCCGACGGACAGCTGGAACTCACCTGGCGCGGCGATCTGGACATCGGCCAGGTGCAGTGGGCGCCGGCGGGCCGGAAGCTGTCGTACGCGAGCACGGAACGCGACAAGGACAAACGCCTGACCACCGTCTGGCTCCTGGACCTGGACACTCAGGCGGCCACGCCGGTCCTGAACCGGCTGGAACACCTGGGCGCCTATCGCTGGCTCCCTGACGGCTCCGGTCTCGTCTTTGACGTCGAGCAGGAAGCCGAAAAGGGCAAGACCGGCATCAAGCGGGTGGAAGGCCTGATGGACCGCTGGTCCTATTACCGCGACAAGAGCGCGCTGTACCTGGCCGGGGTGCCCGGCGGGATGATCCGGCGGCTCACCGCCGGCGGCCTAACCGCTTCCCTCGAGGACATCTCCCCGGACAGCCGGCGGCTGCTGTTCACCCGGACCGTGGAAGACGTGAGCCGGCGGCCCTTCTCGCGGATCGAGCTGTGGGAGCTGGAGCTGGCTACGTCCGCCGCCCGCAAGCTGCGGGAATTTGGCTGGCTGAACGCAGCGTGCTACGCCCCGGACGGGCGGCGCCTGCTGGTGCATGCCGGACCGTCCGCCTTCGGCGCTGCAGGAGTGAATGTGCCAGCGGGTGTCATCCCCAACGAGAGCGACGGCGAACTCTACATCTGGGATCCGGCCGCCGACACCGTCACGCCCATCACCCGCGGGTTCCACCCGGCGGTGACCGGCGCCGCTTGGAGCCGCGCCGACGGCCGCATCTACCTGAGCGCCGAGGACGGCACCCGGGTACGGTTGTACCGCTACGATGAGAAGCTGCCGGGCTTCACACCCATTGCCCTGCCGGTGGACGTGGCCGAGCGCTTCGTCCTGGCTGACCGGGCACTCGCCGGCGTGGCCACGGGGACATCGCCGTGGCAGCCGCAGACCCTCGTCGCCCTGGACCTGAAGCAGGCCGCCGCCCGGACTCTGCATTGCCCGGCTCAGGAGGAGCTGGCCCTTGTCAGAACCGGCCGGGTGGAAGACTGGTCCTTTGAAATGGCTCCGGACCGGACCATCGACGGCTACATCGTCTTTCCCCCCGACTTCGATCCGGCGAAACAATATCCGGTGATCGTGAACTACTACGGCGGGACCAGCCCAATCAACCGGGCGTTCGGCACCCGCTACCCGAAGGAGTGGTGGGCCAGCCTCGGCTACCTGGTGTACGTCCCGCAACCGTCGGGCGCCACCGGCTACGGCCAGGAGTTCTCCGCCCGGCACGTGAACGACTGGGGCCTGACTTCGGCGCAGGAAATCATCGAGGGCACCCGCCGCTTTCTCGCGGCGCATCCGTTCGCCGATCCCAAGCGGGTGGGCTGCATCGGCGCCTCATACGGCGGATTCATGACCATGCGTCTGCTCACCCTGACGGACCAGTACGCGGCGGCGGTCTCCCACGCCGGCATCTCGCAGCTTGCCTCGTACTGGGGCGAGGGCTATTGGGGCTACTCCTACAGCGCCCTGGCCACCGCCGATTCCTTCCCCTGGAACCGGAAGGACATCTATGTGGAGCAGAGCCCCCTCTACCATGCCGACAAGGTGAAGACTCCGCTGCTCCTCACCCACGGCGCATCGGACACCAACGTCCCAGTGGGCGAGAGCGACGCCTTCTTCGTCGCCCTGAAGCTGCTCGGGGCGCCGGTGGAGTATCTCCAGGTGGAGGGGCAGGACCACTGGATCATGGAGCACGACAAACGCCGGCGCTGGTCGGAATCGATCATGGCGTGGTACGCCCGCTGGCTCAAGGACGAACCGGAGTGGTGGAACGCACTCTATCCCCCGCTCAAGTGACCGGTCGCCCGAACGCCGCGGTCAGCCGGAAGCGGGCGGCCGTCAGGTGCGCAGGTAGGACGCGCCGTTGATGTCGATGATGCCGCCGGTAAGGAACTCAGCGCCGGGTGTGGCCAGGAAGAGCACGGTCCGGGCCACCTCCTCGGGCCGGGCCACGCGGTTAAGCGGACTCTGGCCGCGAATCGCATCGCCGTCCGGACCGGCCAGGTAGTCGGCGCCCATGTCTGTCTCCACCCATCCGGGCGCCACCGCGTACACGAAGATGCCGTGGGGCGCCAACGCCTTGGCCAGCGACTGGCTCATGGCGTTGAGCCCCGCCTTGCTGGCGCCGTAGGCGGGCGCGTCCGGCTCCCCGCGGAAGGCGCCGCGCGACGACACGTTGATGATGCGCCCGCCGCCGTGTGCGGCCATGTGCCGAGCCGCGGCGTGGCAGAGGTTGGCCGGTCCGAAAAGGTTGGCCCCCAGGGTGTGCTGCCAGGCGTCCCGCCAGGAATCGTAGTTTGAGTCAAGCGGCGGGTGTTCCTGGAACACGCCGGCGTTGTTGACCAGCACCTGCAGCCCGCCCAGCCCCTGCACGGCCGCCTCCACTAGGGCCGGCGGCACCGCCGGGTCGGCGACGTCGCCCCCCAGCACGAGGTGCGGGCCGCCGGGGAGCGCGGCGGCCACCGCCTTGGCGGCGGCGTGGTTGCGGTGGTAGTGGACGGCGACGCGCGCGCCGGCCGTGGCCAGCGCCCGGGCGATGGCCTTGCCGATGCCCCGCGAAGCGCCGGTCACCAGCGCGGACTGCCCGGTGAGATCGAGCTGCATGTTACCCTCCAGCGGATGGTGTACCCCGACAGTCTACCGGAATAGCCGGTCAGGCGGCAAGTCCCTGCGTCCTGAGTCGTGACCGCCCATGGTGATCTGCGGGCACTGCGCGTTACGTACTCCAGGCGCGTTTTCGGCTGCGGTATGTTCCAATGACGACCGGCGAACGCCAAGCCCGCCACGAGATTCATACCTCCATCAATATTCCAATGGCACTTGCCGCCGGCGGCCGCACGCTTGCCGGGGTGCGACCGATTGCGTCACCGCGCGGTCCGGTTCATGTTCATGCGGTTTCGGTTTGCGATCCGCCGAGTTGCTCCAGACGCGACTGCAGCGCATCAAGGCGCTGGATCTCCGTCTCGATGGACTGGGTGCCCTGGGCCTGGATCGTCCGGGCCCGCTCCCAAGCGCGCTCGGCCGTGGTGACTGTCTCGCTCAAGATCGCGTGAATTTCCGCCTGCAGTTTTCGGCGGCTTTCCATGACCCGCTCCTCGAAATCTTTGGCGATGCGGTTTGCGTTGGCCAGGAGCATCAGGTCCTGGTATTCCCCCATCCGCCGCTCCAGCGCGAGGAATTTGCGATGCCGCGTCCGGATCAGATTCAGCAGCCATTCCATGACGGTCTGCTGGGTGTAGTTCATGAGCGACGTGTAATACAGGCCGCTGCTCACCCGGAAACCGATCTCCGGCCCCACGACCTGCGGCAGCGCGGCGAGCGCGGGATCGCCAGTCGTCGCCAGTTTGCCGAGAAAGTCGTTCGCCAGACTGACAAATCGCGCCATGGCCTCCACGTACAACGACTCAGCGGCGGGCTGAGCTTCGGCCAGCCACTGATCGAGCCAGCGCCGGGTGATGGTGTGCACGCATTGGACCGCCTGGTCGCGCGACACGGGACCGTGTTGACGGTCTTCCGCGCGCAGGGCGGCGCCGAGTTCCTGTCGACTCTCCGGCTGGGCCCGCCGTAGAAACGCGTCCTTCTGCTCGGCGAACAATCGACTGAGGCGATCCTGTTCGGCGGTGAACAGATATCCCAGGTCGTTCAGCGACACCGCGGCCTCGGCCACCAGTGCCTGCAACTGCTCCACCCGCAGTTGCGATGCCTCGACGGGACGAAACAGCGCGTCCCGCTGTTCCTGCAACACATGCCGCAGCCGGTGCGCCAGCATGGCGAAACCGCGTGCCTCCGCCTGCCGGACCAGTTCCCCCTTGGAATGCAGCGCCAGCCGGTGCAGCGCCGCCACCAGATCGGGCCAGCCCCGGAGCTCGCCGGCGCCGGCGAGCCGTTCCGCCGCGCTCACCTCGATGAGCGACGGAATGTCCCGTCCCAGCCGCTCGCGAAGGATGCGACTGGTGAACGCCGCCGCCGTCGCCCGGTCCGCATCGGTCTGCTTGTCGGCTTTGCCCAGGACGAAAATCAGCTCGGGACACTGCCGGGCGATCTCCTCGACCAGAACCAGCTCCGCGGCTGAAATCGGCGGATCCGTCCCCAGCACGACGAGCGCGGCGTCGATGTGGGGGACGAACGCCCGGGTGGCCTCGGTGTTGTCGATGAACACCGAGCCGATCCCCGGCGTGTCCACCAGGCACAGGCCGCTCTCGAGCAACGAATTCGGCGTGAGCACTTCGACCACCGCCACGCCCTTGCTGTTTTCCGGGTTTTTTTCCTCGGTGACGTATTCGGCAATCGCGTCGGGTTCGATGTCGGCCCACGAGCCGTCGGCGAACTGGACGCGGGCGGTGCGCGGCGTCCCGTACCGGAGGATGGTGACCACCACCGTCAGGGGGACGACGCCGACCGGCAGCACCCGTTCCCCCATCAGCGCGTTGAGCAGCGTGGACTTGCCCCGCTTGTACTGTCCCACACAGACCACGTAGAACCGGCCGGCCCGGACGCGCCCGGCCAGGGAGCGGGCGTCGGCGGCCATCGGTTCGCAGCCGGCCTCCATAGCCAGGCGCTGGAAGGTGTCGAGCCGGGAACCGTCGGATTGGTTGGCGCGTGATTCTGTCATGCTTCGTCCCGCCGCTCGATACGTATGGCGCGGCAGGAGTCATCAGCCCGGGAGGGCGGTTATGCGGGGGACTCCATCCCCAAATCAGACGGAGAAGCTACCATTGTTGCCGCTCGAAATCAAGGCGACTTTGACCGGCGCGATGAGTCCGGTCATCCGGCAATTCCATAACCTGATGGCATCCAGCCGCATCCATCTGGCCCGGTCATTCAGGATTCCGTCCGGTGACGACACCGGAGATCCGGCGAATGCGTGATTCGATCTCCTTCACCAGTGGATCGAGATACGCGGCCGCAGTCGGAGCCACCGGCCCGTACCGCTTCATGTAGCGGCTTTCCAGTTCAATGATCCATTGTCGCGCTACGGCGCATGTCGCCCAGATGATTTGGGGCACGCTTTGATGCGTCGGCTTCAGGTTCAACCGCTCCTCCATGTCGGACACGATCCGGTATAGTTCCCGAACTTCGCTCCGGATCGCCTGTTTCTGCTCCTCCGTGAGCGGATTGATCTCCCGGTACATTGGCGCTTCGTATGCCCGGCCATCCGCCCAATCCGAAAATTCACACAGATACTGGGCCAGTTTGCCCAGGGTCACCGCAAGCCCCCGCAGATGGTTCTCGGTCAGTCCCAGCGTGTCGTCAACCATCTCTTGCTCCTGCGTTGTCGAGATTCAGCTGCCGTCAACGATGATGCTCAGAGCGCTACCTGCCCGAACCGGAGCAATATACATCTGACGGATAAAATTGTATTGATCTTTCAGCCCCCCTGGAATGATAATTCACGCATACAGGGATGGAGTTCCCTAAAATTGCCTTCGGGCTGATAACTCCTACCAGCTTGATGGTGGGGTCATCGGACCGATTCTTCACCCACCTGTCCGGTGGGTGTTTGTTTGAAATCCGATGCCTTGAATTCGGTTTTCCAGGAGGCTGCCGATGCACACCGCAATTCGATCCGTCCAAGGCCGCGAGATTCTGGATTCCCGCGGCAATCCCACCGTCGAAGTCACCGTCGGGCTGGCCGGCGGAGCATGCGGCCGGGCCGCCGTTCCTTCCGGCGCATCGACAGGCGTCCATGAGGCCGTGGAGCTGCGGGACGACGACAAAACTCGCTTCGGCGGCAAAGGGACGTTGCAGGCCGTGGCCAACGTCAATACGACGATCGCCGCAGCCCTGGAAGGCCATGATGCGTTGGATCAAGCCGACATCGACCGACGGATGATCGACCTCGACGGCACGCCGAACAAGCAGCGACTGGGTGCCAACGCCATCCTGGGAGTCAGCCTCGCCGTGGCGCGCGCTGCCGCGGCCGCCTGCGGGCTGCCGCGCTACCGATACCTGGGTGGTGCACCGGCCCGGCTGTTGCCGGTCCCCATGTTCAACATCCTCAACGGCGGTGTTCACGCCAACTGGCAGGGTGCCGATTTCCAGGAATTCATGATTGCGCCGGTGGGCGCACCCAGTTTTCGGGAAGCGCTGCGCTGGGGCAGCGAGATTTACCACGCGTTGAAACGCGTGCTCAAGGAAGCCGGACACTCCACCGCCGTCGGCGATGAGGGCGGTTTCGCCCCCGCCCTGAAGCAGAACGCCGACGCTGTGGAGTTGATCCTGAAGGCCGTCGCCAAGGCCGGCTACCAACCGGGCCAACAGATCATGATCGCGCTGGATCCCGCTGCCAGCGGATTTTACGAAGACGGCGCGTATCACCTGCGCACGGAGAAGCGGAAGGCCTCCGCGGAGGAAATGGTCGCTGTATGGGCGAACTGGGTGGCCAAATACCCGATCGTGGTGCTTGAGGATGGTTTGGCCGAAGACGACTGGGCGGGCTGGAAGTTACTCAACGAGAAACTCGGGAATACCGTCGAACTCGTCGGCGACGATCTGTTCGTCACCAACGTGTCACGCATCAACCGGGGCATCCGGGAACAGGTGGCCAACGCCGTCCTGATCAAGCTGAACCAGATCGGCACGCTGACCGAGACCATCAACGCTATCCAAACCGCCCGCCAGGCCGGCTGGGGCGCGATGGTCTCCCACCGCAGCGGCGAAACGGTGGACAGCTTCATCGCCGATTTCACCGTTGCCATGGGTACCGGGCATCTAAAAACCGGCGCGCCCTGCCGCGGCGAGCGGGTGGAAAAATACAACCAGTTGCTCCGGATTGAAGAAGAACTGGGTGCCGCCGCCGTTTACGCCGGCCGCCAGGCGTTCGTGCGGTAATCCGACGCCCGGTCACCCGGAGCGGCGGAACGCTGCCATCGGGCTGGTATCCTGCTGGATGGGTCGCCGCCGCCATGGAATTCAAATGCTTTGTGGGCCGTGATCGGGAAATCCGTCACATCGAACAGGCGATCACCGGCGGAGTCAATGCGATCCTCAGCGGGCGGTTTGGAAACGGCCGGACGAGTCTGGCGCGGCAGATCGCCACCCGGCTGGCCGGACGCCATCCGTTTGTTTTTCTCGACGGACAGCATACTCCGGCCTTCCTCTGCCGCCAGATCTTGGCCGCACTCGATCCGCGGCCGGACGGCCCGGTCAGTTACAAGGCCGGGCGCGCGCTGCTCCGGCAGCTCGTGCAATCGGCCAACCCGCCGGCCGTGTTCGTTCTGGACAACATGTCCGGTTTGTCCGCGCCGAAGATCGAATTCCTGCGGCTGCTGGCCTGGGGACGCCACAACCGGTTCATCCTCATTGTGGAATCGTTTCTGCCATCGGCCGACCTAGCTCGGCTGCGATCCATGTTCACTCCGGTGACGGAAATTCGTCTCGGTTATCTTTCCCGGCGCAGTGCCAAGGAATTCTTTCGCCGGCACGCCGCCGCCCACCGGTTCGGTTGGAGCGAGGCGGATATCGACGCGCGGTCTCAGGCCGCGGGCGGCTATCCGCTGAACATGTGCGCCAGCGTCGAGATGGAACTGAACCGGCGGGCATCGCCGCCGCATTCCTGAGACAATCCGGCTACCGCACCTTCGACCACACGGCATGTGTATTGTGAATCTTCTTCATCACTTCATAGACCCGCCACCCGGAGTCTGTTAGACTGTTTGACCGGCCGCGGCCGAATTCGCGGCCGGGCCATCATCCGGTTTGGGGAGACGACATCATGGGCGAGCTGTTCGCCCTCACCTGCGCCATCATCTGGGCCTGCGCCGTGATCCTGCTGAAGCGTTCCGGCGAGACGGTCTCGCCGTTCGCGCTGAACTTCTATCGCGTGTCGGTGTCCAGCACGCTGCTGCTGGCCACCCTGCTATTCATGGGAGAGCCGCTATTCCGCGCCGACGTGTCGATGTCCGACTATCTCATCCTCATCCTGAGCGGCATCATCGCCATCGGGATCTCCGACACGCTGTTTCACATGAGCCTGAACATGGTGGGTGCGGGAATTTCGGCCATCGTGGACTGTCTCTACTCTCCCTTCACCGTGGGCCTGGCCTGGTTGCTGCTCGACGAGCGCCTCAGCGCACCCCAGCTCGTGGGCATGGCGCTGGTCCTGTCGGGCATGATCGCCGCCGCCGGCCACACGCCGGCGCCCGGCGCCTCCCGGCGCCAGATCATCCTCGGTGTGGTTTGGGGCGTGCTGGCGATGTTCACTCTGGCGCTGGGGATCGTCATCGCCAAGCCGGTGCTGGAACACACGCCGGTGATCTGGGCCACGACGGTGCGCCAGATCGGCTGCCTGGCGGCGCTGCTGCCCATCGCGTTGGTTTCGCCGAAGCGGCGGGAGCACCTCGCCGTGATCCGCCCCAACCGCGATTGGCGGTTCATGCTCCCCGGCGCCATCCTCGGCTCCTACCTGTCACTGATCTTCTGGATCGCCGGCATGAAGTACGTCGAAGTGGGCGTGGCGGCGATCCTCAACCAGTCCAGCACCATCTACGTGCTCATCCTGGCCGCGATGTTCCTGCGGGAGCCATTCACCCGCCGCAAGGCGCTCGCTTCGCTGGTGGCGCTGACGGGCATCCTGCTGGTCACCGTCGGTTGACACCGGAGGCCGCCGAATGAACCGCACGCGCTGGGTTCTCACCATCATCGCCGCGGGGGCGCTCGCGTCCGCCATCGTGATGCTGTCAGCCTACCCCGGCGGCGTCCAGCGGACGGGCCACCGTACCCGGACCGCCGACGGCGTCTCCGTCGCCTATGACTTGTACCGTCCGGCGGCCGGCGCCACATCCCCGCCGGTGGTCATCATCGGCCACGGCGTGGTGGTCAACAAGGAGATGATGGCATCGCTGGCGCTGGAGCTGGCCGCCGGCGGATGCACCGTGGCAGCCCTCGACTGGCGAGGCCACGGCGCCAGTGGCGGCCGCCTCGGCCAACGCGACGGGCTGGCCCGGGATCTGGCCGCCGTGGCCGCCGACCTGCCGCGGCGCGCACCGGAGTCTGACATGGACCGCCTCGCGCTGGTGGGATTCTCCATGGGCGGACCGCCCACCTTCCGTTTCGCCGCGGAGCGCGACGCCGTCCGGACCTGGGTGGGCCTCGGCACTTTCGCCCTGTCCGGCGTGGGCGGTCCGCAAAGCCCGCGCAATGTGCTGCTACTCATCGGCACCCTTGACGAGGCGTTCCGGCCGGAGCGCATCCGCGCGTCCTTGGACCATCTGCTGACCGAAGGTCCGGCCGAATACGACCGCCGGTACGGCTCGATCGCCGGCGGCACTGCCCGGGAGGTGATGCTGCTGCCGGGCGTGGACCACTTGATGATTCCGTACCACGGCGGCGTGCTCCGCCGGAGCCGGAACTGGATTCTCGAATCGTTCGGCCTGTCTACCGACGCGGACTTCGTGCTGGGTCCGCGACTGGGCTGGCTGGCGCTCGGACTCTTTGGATTGGCCGCTCTCATGTACACCGTGTCGGCGCTGCCCCTGTCCGGGTCGAAGCCCCCGGCCGCCGGCGCGCGGGCCCAATCCATCCCTGTCCGGACCATCGTCAGCCGCACGGCGATCAGCCTGCTGGGCTGGCCGGCGGCGCTGCTCTTCCTGCCGCTGGCGCTCACCGGACTGGCCTTCAGCGCCCTGGCCACCGCCATCCTGGGCAGTTGCGCCTTGAGCTTGGCGCTGGTCCTGCGGCGGCCCGCCCGCTCCGCCGGTCTCCCGCTGGGACGGTTGTTCGGTGAGGCCCTCGGCGGCGGCTGGACGGTGTGGCTGCACGCCGTGGTGCTGGCCGCGGTGCTGTGCGTCGGTTGCCTCCTGCTGCTGGGACGCCACTGGATTGGACTGCTGCCGGGCCCGGAGCGCTGGCTTTCCCTTCCGCTGTTTTTCGCGCCCCTGTTCGCCATCACCCTGTGGTTCGCCCTCTTCATCCAGAAGCTGGCGGGACCGTCGATCGCCGCGTGGCTGGGCCGCCGTTCCGGTCGCGCCCATCGGACCGGCGGGATGTGGCTGGCGGCGGGTTTGCTGTTCGGCTGGTTCGCCGCGCTGATTCTCGGCTCCGGCATGTTGCTGGGGAATTACTTTTTCGCCATGGACCTGTTCCCGCTGGCGCCCATGCTGGCGGGACTGGCCCTGATTGGCACCGCGTCGGAGCGGTCCACCGGTTCGGCGCTGCCCGCCGCGTTCGCCGGAGCGCTGCTCTGGACGCTGGCCATCGTCACCCTGTCACCAGCTGTGGATTTAAGCATATTCCTTTAACCGCGGTTTTCTCTTATCGTTGGGTCGAGGGTTGATAGTTGATAGTTGATGGTGGATGGGATATCAAGTGGATGCGTGGATCCTACTTACGATTTCCAATTTCCGATGTCCGAATTCCGATGTCCGAGCGGCGGTACCGGATATCCAATCGCTCAATCCAAAACAATTGCCGCGTTAGTACATGACATCTCCGGCAAGGAGTCATCGTTATGGCGGAACGCAGGGGTGAGAAAATCGGCTGGACGGGCGGCTGGTTGGGCGGTTTCATCTGGCTGGCCCTGCTGGCGGTGGTCTTCATGTTTCAGGGGCAATGGCTGGAAAGCATCATGGGGCTGGCACTGACGGGCGTCGCCGTGCTGGTGATCGTCTTCGGCGCCCCCTGGCGGCATCCCGCAACGCCCTACTGGAAGCTGATGCTGGCGCCTTATGCCGTGTTTTTCGTTTCTGTTGCTTGGGCATTCTGGGCGTTCGGATCCAAGGTTGATTTGGGCCTGTCATGGTGGCACCTGTTCTGGTTCGTGCCCATGCTGATCCCGCTGGGCACCGTGGGTGGGCGGAAGTGGAACGACTATGAACAGTAAACAGTAAGCAGTAAACAGCTTGCGGTAAACGGAGTGCGGGAGGCGTCCGGGGAGATTGAGATTGGTCAGGGGAAACGGACGGCCCAACCCATCGAGTGTCTAGAAATTGGGGGCATCCCATGGGTCACCCCATGAGACATCTCCAGGAAACATCCCACCTCAACGCAACCATCAACTATCAACCCATCAATCGTTTTCAAACTTGTGAACCAGTGAGCCTGAAACTTGTGAACGCGCGAATCGATGTCACCGGCTGACTGGCAGCATCGGGATCCATCCGTCCAGGTATGCTCTCAAGATGACCAAGTCGGTCACGGTGATCCGGCTGTCGCCGTCGAGATCGGCCATGTCCGGTGATGCGGCGAACGGCACATCTCCAGCCAGCAGGGATCCGGTCAGGTAGTCCGCCATGATCTGCGCGTCGAAGAGCGCGACCTCGCCGTCCAGGTCCAGGTCGCCGTAGCCGTTGTAGGGCGGTGCCGACGGGTCCAGCACCGCCAGCGTCGCCGAGCGCGCCGGCAGCTCCAGCGCCAGTACTCCGCCCGGCGCCGCCGCAGTCCCGGCCGGTCCCAACCGGTGCATGGCGTCGAAGCGGTACAGTGCGACCGCGTACGAATCGCCGCCGGCCACGCTGACCGCCGCTGTGTGCGGCACCGTGTCCTTGTTGAAAAGGAACACGTAGAGCCGCCCGTCGCCGCGCACCTGCGCGTAGGCGCCCACCTGGTCCACGTTGCCGCTTACGGCCCGGACCGATTCGCCCGTCACCTGCGCGCCGGCGCCGTCGTAATCCAGGTAGAGGCGGAAGGCGTCCTCCACCAAAGTGTCCGCGTCCGGCGCCACCCAGCGCGTGGCCAGGTCCACGCCCTCACGGGCGAATACGGACAGCACCTCCGCCTGGGCCAGGGCGTTGCTGGGTGAGTCATCGTTCGTTCCCCACGAATACTCGGTGATTGCCAGTTTCACCGCCGGCGCGCGCGCGGCGATCCACTCCTTCATCCGCGGGATGAGGCGGACCGCCTGGCCGATCCACGACTCGTCGACGTATGTCGGGTCGTACAGGCTTTTGACGGAGCGGAGCCGCTGCGCCGCGACTGCTTCGTTCGCCGAGTAAATTCCGCCCTGCGGGTAGTAGTGGATGTCCAGGTAGTCCACGAGCCGGATCCCATGCGCCTGTTCGTACGCCGTCACCTGCTGGAGATACCATTCGAGGAACGGCAGTCCGCCGTGGGCTTGGCGATCGGGCCCGTCGGGGCAGCCGTCGGCGGCCGACGTGAAATACGCGCACCAGCCCCAGACCACCGGCCCCAGCACCGCGGCGGACGGGTCCGCCGCCTTGACCGCCGTGGCGTAATCCACGGTGCGCTGCCAGACCTCGTCATAGGTGGCTGGCACCGGGTGGACGTCGCGGTGGGTGCTGTTCCAGAGCATGGGCTCGTTGTCCAAGGCGTAGAACCGGATCCCGCCCTCGGCCGCGGTGCCGTTCCGGGCCACGAGGTGGTCGATCCAGTCGGCGACGAAATCGGGGCCGATGGCGACGGAGGTGTCCGCCGGATCGTTGCCCGTGACGTCGGCCCCGCCCACGAGGACGCCGTTGCCGGCATCGGCGCGACACCAATCGGGATAGCCGGAGGCGCTGCATTCGGTCTCGGTCTGGGCGCCGTACTTCTGCACCGAGAAGCCCCAGCGAACCGAGCGGTCCCGGGGCGTCCAGCCGATGAGGGTCACCGTCAGGAGCACCTCGCGGCCGGCGTCCAGAGTTTCGTCGACGAACAAATCGGCGGATGAATCATCGGGCAGCCGCTCCGGGTGCGGGTTGTCTTCGGGGATGTTCAGGAAGAACCAGTCCATGGCCCGGTTGCTCGTATCGGCGAGCCACGAGTAGCGTGTGGTGTGGTTGCCGCCCCAGCGGCGCACCGTGAAGCCGGGTGCATCGAGCTGGGCGGCGTCGCCGAAGCTGACGCCATAGATCAGCGGGGAGACGGGCCGGCGGTCGGCAGCCGGATTGACGCTGACGGCCACGGTCGTGGGTTCGGGGGGCGGGCCGGTGCGCTCGGCGACGAGGATGTCGTCGACGTACACCGTCGCCTGATCGCCACCGGACCGGTCCTGCAGGCAGAAGCCGTTCATCACGCCGGCCGCCAGACCCAGCTCCGCGAACGGCACCCGCACGTGCACCCACTGCCCGCCCGGCAAGGCGCCGCCCGGCAGGTAATTGGCCAGGGGCGCCGAGCCCGCCAGCGACGTGCCGGTGTAGAGGGCCACGGTGAGAGCCTGGCCGCCGGCGGCGCCGCCGTGGACCCAGAAGTCGAACGCTTCATATGCGTCGGTGGTCAGACCGGCGTCCACGTGGAAGTAGATGCCCGCCCAACCGTCGGGCTCGAACGAGACGGCCGCGCCGCCGGCGTGGACCACCGCCGACTGGGTCAGGCTGCGCGTGGCCCAACTCCAGTCCTGGAAGCCGTTGCGAAGCTGGTCGTCGTACATGACCCTGTCCGCAGCATGCACGGTCGATGGCGCGACGAAACAAAGGATCAGGCCGCAAGTACCGATCATACTGAGCCAAAATGCCTTGCAGTGTTCGTCTCGATGCATCATGGGCCTTCCTTCTTTGAATAGTTGCGGGGGTGACAATTCCGGCAGCAGTCGCTGAAAATCTGCTTAATTCAGTAGTCAACTGAATTATCGCATATGTGTGATATTTATGTCACACATAGACAATATTTCGCGATTTATATCAGGATAGCGGATTCAAAAGAACAATCCCTTCCTCAACCGTCAGTCCAGCCGCCACTTGCTGCGGGTGTAAGCGACGCGGAAACCGTGGCACCCGGCGTTGCGTTGGGAGGCGCCGCCCGGAGCAGCACCCATCATGGCGATGGCACAGCCCTGCGCCGCCGCCGCACGCAGGCGCGCCCGCGCCTCCACGAACCGGGCGCTGGCTGTCCCCTCCGTCCGCTCGAGGCGCCGGGCCAGCTCGTCGTCAATGACGGGATATTCCATCGAGTGATCCCGCACCGCTGTCATTTTCTCGCCTGACCTCATCCAGAGTGCTGATCCCTTGCCGCGCGTTTCACCAGTTTGCGCCCATCGTCCGGATTCGGTCACGCCACTCCGCAGGCGCCGCTGCCGCCAGAGCGTCCACCACGCGCGCCTTGCCTGCGGCGGTGGGCGGTTCCTGGACGGTGAGTGAGACGGCCTGCCCTTTCAACACCAGCACCCGCTGCAGCTTCCGGGGCACGGGCACCCCGGCCTTCACCGTCGCGAGATAGCGCGCTTCGAATGCCAGCCCCGTGAGGTCGTCCCACGCCAGGCGGAGCCGGCCGCCCACGCCGGCCGGGGCCACGTCCGCCGCGGTCACCTCCAGCCGCTGGGCGGTGAGGATTGTCAGCACGATGGCCATCACCGGAATACCCACGGCCATACCGGCGATTCCCACGAACCGCATAACCGGCCCCAGCATCGGCTGGTACCCCCACCAGCCCGACAGGGCGGCATCGATGGCGCCGTATCCCACCGGCAGGGCGGCCGCGAGGAAGAGAACGTCCCATAAGGCCGCCACACCCCGCGGCACCACCGGGATGCTCCGGCCGGGTCGGTACAGCCACAGCATCAGCGCCAGCCCGACTATCGCGAGGATGGCGGCCGCCGCGTAGCGTTTTGATCCCAACCTCTGGGCCGGCACCATCTGCTCGCCCACCGCGCCGGCCACCAGCATGGCTTGGTATACCCGGCCTGCATAATTGAAAGAGGCATCGGGCGACAGCTTGGCGGCGGCGGCGAAACGACGCCACTCGGCGCCGTCCAGGGCGGTCATCTCCTGCACCACCCAGGCCGCCGTGCCCTCCAACGCCGCGGCGCCGGCTGCCAGTTGTTCGCGGATCGCCGGGAACGGCTGCAGCGTTGATGCGTCCAACGGCTGCGCCTCAGCCGAACCCGACGGGGGCGCTTCACCCAAGAAGCGCACGTGCACCACGAAGCGATCCGCGGGCGGTTGGAGCGCTTCCATTTCGAACCGGAGGAGCCGCACGCCCACCCGAGCGCAGAACGTCGTCGCGACGCCCGGGTCAGGAGTGACCTGCCGCCGCAGCGCAGCCCACTCCGCGGCTGTCAGAATGAGGTCGCGTTCGCCCGGCCCGCTCCAGTCCATGGCGGTGAGGAAGGTTCGGAACGCGTGTCCCTCGGATAGGCCCTCGTGGGCCAGCTCCGCAGCCGCCTCGCCACACGCCGGGCCCACCGCCGCCGCGTAGCGGTCCATGTCCACGGTGGTGAGCAAGACGTTTTCCACCGGCTGGCGCACCACCCGGGCGGAGGGATCCGGAAAGACCAGCAGGGCGAGCCCCGTCGCCAGGGCCGCGATACCCAGGCTCCGGCACAGCACACTCAGCATGCGCACCTCCCGACGCGTGAGAGTGGACCGCCATGCAGGCGGCCGTTCCGCCCCATACCAGGCTCTAGCGCACCGGCTCGTCCAGCAGGGCGGCCGCCTCGGCGGCGATCTCGTCGGCATTCAGCGCCCTGGCAAACAGTCGCACCTCGTCGACGACGCCGCGGAAGAACTGGCTCTTGCCGTTGTCCATGGCGCCCACCAGCGTCCGCATGGTCCCCGTCGGATACCCCACGGCCTCAGGTGCCGAGGCGACGGCCACCCGGGCGCCATCCACCCAGAGTTCCAGCGTCCCCTCCTCGGCCCGGTGGACGCCGCAGAAGACGTGGTATTCGTCCAACTCCAGATCGGCCAGCGGCCACGTCACCTGGACGGTCCTGGGAAAGTCGCGCCGGAACACGAGCTGCGAGCCGGCGATGGACAGGGCGTACGGGTCTTTCCCGCCCTGCTCGTCGCCGCGCCAGACCATCATGTAGAGGTCCGCGTCCAGGACCGCTGCGGGCACGCGGGCCAGCACCATGACCGTCAGGGCGCCCCGGATATCCAGCGCCGGGTCGGGATCCATGAGGATCCAATCGTTGCGGCCGTCGAAGGAGACGCCGCGGCCGCGGCGCGCGTTCACACGCTCCGGGTTCCCCTGCAGGATGCCGCGGATTCCGGCCGGGCCCTCGCCCCGGGTGATCACGCCGGTCACCTCGTCCAGGCCCAGCGCCAGCACCCGCCCGGGGAGCGCCACGGAAGGCTCGGGCCGCGGCGCCGGCGACCGATTGTCCGTTGGCGGCGTGCCGGTGCGTCCGTCATCCGGAGTCGGTACGGACGGCACGCCCGCCCCCCCGTCCGGTCTCGGCGGGCGCGCCACCGGTCCGCCAGGCAGAGGCGCGCTCGCTCTCGAATCCGGCCACAGCGGTCGTCCCGTCGGCTCGCCGGCGGTTGACGTTCCCGGGGTGGCGGAAACCGCCGCCGGCGCCGCGCCGAGAATCCGCCGGGTCAGCGCCGCCGGGTCCTCCGCGGTTGCCGGGTGAATCCGTCCCGCCGGATCCACCCGGCGGGCCTGCCCTTCGACCAGGCGCTCTTGCCCCGCGGCGGCTGTCACCTCGACGTCGCCCCGCAGCACCTGGACCGTCACGCCGCCATCGTCGGCTACGCTGAGAGTGAACCGGGTGCCCCGCGGAGTAAAGGTGACCCCACCAACCGACACCGTCACCCCGCCGTCCACGATAGCCGAACCGCTGGTGATCTCGGCACGGGTGGCGGATTGAACCCGCACGCCAATTCCCGGCGAGCCGAAGATGCGATGGATCGTGTCCGGGCCGAAGCCGAAGTTCACCGCCAGGTGATCGTTGTCGGATGTGAGGAGGTCGCCATACGCGGCGACGCCCGCGTCGAGTTTCCCGCCCGCCCGGATGCTACCCTTGAGCCACGTCACCTCGGGCGGCGGCTTGGGTCCCACCACCCGGAACTTTTCCAATGACGCGTAGATGGCGTTGTAGGTGGTACTGTCCACCCAGGTCCCGATGCCCGGGTTGACACCGGCTTCTCCCATGAAATTGATCCAATAAGGTATTGCCGGATTGAAGAACGTATCGGTGCGGCCGTCGAATGCGTTGCGGATCTTGATGAATTTCCCGATTCTTTCATCACCCTTCAAACTCTCCCAGAGGCCGGCGTATTCGTCATTCCGGGTAAAGGTGTGTCCAATCTCATGGGCCACGTTGACGCTGTTCTCGTCGCAGTTGAGCACGGTGCGGTCCCAAAAGCTGTGGGCACCATGAATTTTTTCACCGAACCAGGCATAGACCCCGCACGGGTAGATCCCCACGGCGAAATCGGCAGGATCGTCCGGATGCTTGAGGTTGTAGCTCTGGCGGATCCCATCGACCATCGCAAAATCGTCATACATCGTGGAGTAGAAGCCGTAGGTATCGACCACACGCTGGACGGCAGCGGCGGTGGCCGCGTCCTCAAGGTAGCAATCGGTCACCTCGGCCACCGGAAAAACAACCTCCAGAAATTCTGCAGCTTGTCGTCCGATCGCCCGAACAGCCTCCGGCTTGACTGGATTGTAGGGCGCCGGTGTGAAAAGAATGTTCAGCCGCCGCGGTGTCTTCCATTCGGTTGCAGCAAGACCGTGCGTCGTGGTGTTGACCTCCGTGCCGCCCACGGGCGTAATCTCGAGGCGGACTGTGTGCCGGCCCGGCGGCACCGCATCCGCCGGGATCACCAGGTTGGCCGAGTTTTGCAACGCGTCGATCTCCTGGTTCGTGAAAAACGGCTTCAGCGTGAACCGACCCGTGACTGCGGGAGTGGCGCCTGCATCGACAAACACCTGCACGTCGCACGGCAGCTCGCCGAGCAGGTCGAAGGGGATCTCCGACTCCAGCCGGATGCGCAGGCCGGTCTTGCGCCGCCCCACGAGGACGCCGTCCTCGATGGCCTGCAGCAGCAACGTGTCCAGCACCCGCAGGGGGGCCAGCCGGAGGGGACACGTCTGGCGGGCGACGCCCAGCACCTTGGCGCCGCCCGGGTCGCGCGGCAGCACCTCTGCCCGGATCCGGAGCTGCCACGGGATGTGCTTGAGGTCGTACCGCCCCTCGAACAGGCCGGAGTAGATGGCGTCCTGGGGCCGGATGATGCGCATCGTGGTGCGGAAGGCGCCCCGTGCGTCCAGCCGCCCCTGGGCCAGCCGGGCGCCGTCGACGCCGAATGACACGAACGCGTAGCGCGCCTCCCGGCCGTCGGCGTCCTCCAGGCTGACGCGGATCACGTGGTCCTCGAGGGACCGGCCGTCGGCCGCCCGCGCCTGCACCGTGACCGCAGCATCCCCGGGCACGGGCAGCGGACACTCCGCCACGGCGAGTTCCACGGTGACGGGTGTGTCCGCCGGCCGAAGTGTGAAATCCTTTTGCGCGGTGAAGGGTCGGCTCCCCCGATCCGTCGCAGTCAGGCGGTAGGCGCCCTGGGCGTCGGTAGCGGCCGTGACGCCGTACCGGGTGAGGCGCACCTGAGCGCCTGTGATAGGGGAGCCGTCCGTGCCCCGCACCGTGCCGGTGACGGTGATCGACGACGGCAAGGCATCGGCGGCCACCGCGGCGTCCGCGGTCAGCCAGCCGGGCGCTTGGGCCTTCAGCGCCAGCGCCACCGGTCCCGCCGCCGGCGGCGGCGCCGCGCCGCCACAGAGGAAGCCCTCGTTGGTGAGCTCCCGCTGGAGCACCGCCGCCTCGGCATCCACGCCGTACACCCCGCCGGACAGTCGGTAGAGCGCGCCGAATTCCGCCATGACGTTTCCCTGAACCCAGTAGCGGTATTCGAACCGCGGCGGGTCCGGATCTGCGGTCCATGAATGATCGGTCAACAGGGAATAGTAGCCGGGGCAGCCCTGGAAGTCGCCCGCCCGGATCTCCCCCTTCATTCCCATCCAGCCCTTGCCTTGGGCGCGGAGCCGCTCCTGGCGGAAGCGATGGATCGCGTGCAGACGCTCTTCCGCGTCAGCCGCCGTTTGAAACAAGCTGAGCCCGATGACCATCTGCGTGGGACCGCGGCTGGAGACGCACACCGCAGAGTACCCGGATTCCGGATGTCGCGCAAGATTCGGCGGGATCTGGCCCATCCGCTGCATCTCGGACCAGTAGTCGGCCGTCGGGGCCGGGTTGTCGCCCATCTTTTCAACTTTGTAATCCAGCTTCCGCACCGCCGTGGACAAGGCGGCGCCGGCGTTCTGCGTCCCGCCTCCCGCCTGGGCCGGCGCCACCGCCAGCGCCAGCGCCATCATCACACTCACAGCCAGCAGCCGGATCGAGCCGCTCATGGGATTGCCCTCCTGCGTCTTCGCAGTCCACCGCCGGGTTTGCGCCCAGCATCGGCCACAGCCGGTCACCTCACGCCGCCGTCCGGTGAAGAATGCGGCGAATCTTCGACACGGTGAAACATTACTCGCATTGTACACCAACGGCGGCGAGGCGCACCAGATCACGCCGTCTGTGCCGCCATTCCACAACGCCTGACACACTGCCTTCGCCCCGGCGTTTATGGTATTCTCTTCTGGAAGTCATCTGGTGAGGTGGAGGCGGTGATGCGCCCATCACGGTTACTCGGGTGTTTGGTCAGTACCCTGCTGCCGGCTGCGTTGATCTGGACGGCGGCCGCCGGCGCGGGGGACCCGCCCAGCCTGCAGCGGGCGAAGGAGCTGTTCAAGGCGCGCCAATATGCCGAGTCTCTCGAGGCGTGCGACCAAGCCATCGCCGAAGATCCCGCCTACGCCGAAAGCTACCGCCAGCGCGCCCTGTGCCGCCAGCGCCTCGGCGATCTGCCCGGCGCCTTGGCCGATCTGGACCGGGCGATCGCCGTCGATCCCACCGACGCCACCAGTTGGAGCTCCCGTTCATCGCTCAAACGCCGGATGAAGGATGCCGCCGGCGCATGGGCCGACATCGAACGGGCGGCCGCGCTGGCACCGGACAATGCCCACATCCTCAACAACCGCGGTCTGCTGCGTTACGACCGAGGCGATTACCCGGGCGCCGTCGACGACTACACCCGCGCCCTCCGGGCTGATCCGCGCATGAGCGCGGCTTACAACAACCGCGGCCTGGCCAGGGAAAAACTGGGCGACCTGAAGGGGGCGCTCGCCGACTACACCCAGGCCGTCGAGTTCAATCCCCGCAACGCCGACGCGTTCTCCAACCGCGCCTATTGCCGCAACAGGATGGGTGACGCTACAGGCGCCCGGCAGGACTACGCGCAGGCCCTGGCCATCGAGCCCGGCCACGACTTTGCGACGAAGCAGCTGGCCAAGCTCGGCGGCGGGCCTGCCGGCGGCTCACGCCCGGACGCGGGCGCCCCGACCGGCCCGTCCACGGCCGGGGCCATTCCCCCATCCGGTACACCGGTCCGCTTGCCCACCCTGACATTCGAGGCGTCCGACCCCTGCGCCACAGCCGCCCAACCCCGCGACGGCATGCCGTGGCAGACGCCGGGCCGCCTGCCCACCATCACCCGGGCGCCGGGTAGTCTGCCCGCGGCGGCCGCCCTGCCCCCCTTCGCCGACTTCAACCGGATTTCCCAGACGCAGTACAACGGGGAGGTCTCCATGGCCATGGAGGGGATGCGGCTGCTCTACGGTCCGATGTCGCCGGAGGACGAGCAGCGTTTCCAGACCGCGTGGGCACCTCTGTTCGATCACCCGACGCCGGAGGCAGCGGAATACCTGCGCCGCCTCATCCCGCTGCTTGGCCAGTTCCTGGCCGGCCGGGAGGCGTTCATCCGGACGGCCGTGGCGGTGGAGGCGAGCCTCCGGGACGCTGCCGTGGGCGTGGCAGCCGGCACGCGCGACTGTTACCTGGATGCCATGGCCGTGGCCAGTCGGCAGGAGGAGGTGCTTCGATCCCAGCAGGCGGGCCTCGAGTACGTCGCCGCTCAGATCAAGGCGCTCGGCAATCCGCCCAATCCCTTGACCGCCAAGTGCGCGGCCCGCGAGCGCTACCGCCGGTCCTTCCCGCAAACGCCCTCCGGCCTGGACGGCGAATGGGTCAGTGACGGCGGGGCGCGGCTCTACTTCAAGACCGTGAAGCGGTACCCGGGCAACCTGGCGCTGGTGTACCAGTATTCGTTCGCTTTCGCCGACACGCTCGCGGCCGCCGGCGTGACCGCCGCCAAACCGGGCTGGGTGACCACCAGGGACGGCAAGCAGATCCTGGTGCCGGGGCTGGAGGACGCCCTTCGGCTGGTGGAAGAACAGCCCGACGGCGTGCTCCTGTCGTCCCCGCAGGAGCTCGGCGCCACCCTGGACGGCTTCTTCCCTGATGGCGAGCGTTTGCACTACGTGCGCTACGCCACTGGCCTGACGGACCGATGGACATTCTCCGGCACCACCTACTACCGCGCCCCCGCCGCCCACAGCGAGCCGCCCATGCTGCCCGGCCATACGTGGACCGCGCTCCTGGATGTGGCCACGCGCTACGAGTCGCAGCGGATCCAGCAGCTGCAGCGGGCCAAACAGGAGTATGCCGCCCAGGTTCAAGAACTGCTTGCCTGTGATCCGGAGAACCTCCCCGCACCGCCTCCCGTGCGGAACCCGTGGGACGAGGGCCCGTACAAGGCGGACGATCCCCGCTCCAAACAGCCGACCGACTCGACGGCGGAATCGACGGCCGTTACAAGAACGAAGACGACCACCCGGAGCCCGGTATCGTCCCTTGAAACCGTGGATGCCGCCACCGTCGAGGCGACGGTAGCCTTCCACGAGGCGATGATCGAGCTGCTGAGCCGGAACCTCCAGAAGGAGCAAACAGAGCTGGAACGTGAGCCGGATCCGGCACGCCGAAAAACCCTGGCCTTCCGGATGATCCAGCTCCAGTCCGACATCCAGGCCGAACAGGACCTGATCGCCTCGTACAGGACGGGCAAAGTGGTGCACACCCGGTCCGCGTTCGACGAGTACGCGTCCGACAAGTTCATCCATCAGGTCCGCGAGGAGGCGGCCCGCGCCGACGCCACCCGCCGGATCGCCGCGCTGGTGGAGCAGCAGGTCGGCCAGCTTCCGGAGGAACACCGGCGGGCCACCCGCGAGCGGGTCTGGAAACTGCTGGACGCGAAGACGGTCGCCAGCGGCGACGTGGAGAAAGTGCTCCAGGTGGCCGGCGCCCTGGACACCATGCTTCAGGGGTACGCGTTGGGCCGGGAGGCGGCCCAGGAGGAGAAGGCCGTCGCCAAAGCGGAACGCGACTTCTACATCAACATGGCGGTCATGGCGGCGGGGGCGGTGACCATCGGCGTCGGCTGCGAAGCCCTGGCCCAGGCGTACGGCGCCGAAGCGGCCATCACCCAGTGGGGCCCGCACATCCTGGGTTCCATCTACGGTGGGACCACCGGTCTGGTCATGGGCGGCCCCACCGAAGGCGCCTACCAGGCCATCGCCTGGTCGTCGCCCGTGGGCTTGCTGGCCACCCAGTTCTTCGACGGTTACCGTCGCGAGCCGGCGGACGCCAAGTCCACTTCTTGGGAGGACCGGGTCTGGGCCGGCGCCCGACAGGCGGGAGCCGCCTACCTCATGGGCAAGGCTGCCCAGATCGGGACCGGCCTCTTCGTCAAGGGCGCCCTGAGCTACTACGGTCCGGACAGCACCCTGTTCAAGCCGGTGCTGGGCCCCGGCCGGAACGTGAAGCTCGCCTTCGACGCCGCCCGCATGCAGCAGGACGTCGATGACGCAAAGGCGCTCATCGGCTTCTTCCAGGAAAAGCAGGCGGCCATGGCCCGGTTGCGGGCGCAGCTGCCGGCCGGCTCGCCCCAACTGGCTCAGGCGGAGCAAGAGCTCGGCCGCCTGGCCGCATCGCTCAACTCCTCGTATCACTGCAAGCTGCTCATGAAGTACCACGCCCACCCCGCGGTGCGGAGCCTGTTCACCCGGCTGGTGGACCAGTCGTACGCCGAGGCGATGCCTGAGATGCTCCGGCTCCTCAAGGCCCAGGGCTACGACGTCAGCAACCTCCGCTTCAAGCCCATGCGCAACGCCTCCAGCGCCGGCACGTCCAGCATGGACCTGGACCTGGCCCTCATGGAGACGCCCAACCTGGTGATCACCAAGAACGGCAAGCCCGTCTCCATCGCCCAGTTCCAGCAGGACGGGCAGCGGGCGCTCAACGAGGCGTACCACGGCGTCACCGGCTTCAGCGCCACCCGCTCGGAAGTGAACCTGACCACCAGCGCCCACGCCGAATCGTTCGCCTCCAAGCGCCTGCTCAAAGCCAAGGTGAACTTCGACCAGCTCACCGCGGAGGAAGTGGAAAGCATCGGCAAGGTGCTGGGGGTGAAGCACGACAAGATCGAGGGCGACCCGGTGCTCGGCGAAATCGCCAAGCTGCAGGCGCAGAGTCGGGAATCGGCCAAGGAGATCGACAACATGCTGTTGCCGCAGCTCCAGCAGAAGCTCTCCAAGGCGCCCGCCGGGAGCCGTGAGGCCCAGCAGGCCCAGGCCGACCTGCACTACTGGCAGGACATGTCGCGCAATTTCAAGCAGGCGGCCACCCGGGAGACCAACCCGTACGCCATCCTCCAACTGGACCGGACCGTGCGCCAGCAGACGGGGGGCAAGGGTTTTCAGGAAGTGAACCGGGACCTGGCCCGGATGTTCCGGCGGTGATGTGCCGGGCGATTCGGCGGTTTCCGCGCGCAACAACCCGGCGCTTCAGACCAAGTGGCGGGCTGATGCCGGCCAGCCGGGCTGGGCGGGATCCTCAGCGAGCACGTCCGCCAGCGTCTCCAGCAGGCGCGCCGCGGCGGCGGAGTCGAACGTCATGGGCGGGCGGATCTTGAGCACGTTGTCGTGAGGTCCTTCGGTACCCACCAGCACGCGCCGTTCGCGGAGCCGATTCTTCACGTAGGCCGCCTGGGCGGTGGCCGGCGCCCTCGAGTCGCGGTCGACGACCAGATCCACGCCGATGAAGAGGCCCGTCCCGCGCACATCGCCGATGAGCGGGAACTCCCCGGCCAGGTCGGCGAGGCCAGCGAGCAACTCCGTCCCCACCCGTGCCGCATGGGCCTGGAGCCCCTCTTCCTCGAGGACCTGCTGGACGGCGATCCCCACGGCGCACGACACGGTGCTCCCGCCGAACGTGCTGAAAAACTCGGGGCCGGCAGCGAATGACCGGGCGATCGTCGGCGTCGTCACCACGGCCGCCAGCGGATAGCCGTTGCCCATGGGCTTTCCCAACACGAGGATATCCGGCACCACGCCCAGGTACTCGAAACCCCAAAACGTGCCGCCCAACCGCCCCAACGCCGTCTGGACGTCATCGGCGATACAGACGCCGCCGGCGGCCCGGACGTCGCGGTACACCGCCTCCGCGAATCCCGGCGGCGGGACGATCTGGCCGCCGACGCTGGGAAGGCACTCGGCGATGTAGCCGGCAACGCGCCGCCCGGTCCCCTGCACCACCGCCAGCACGGCCTGTACGTCGGCGGCGTAGCGGGCGCCGGCCTCATGGTCGCCGGCCCGATGGGGACCGCGATACGTGTCGGGAACCGGGGTGATGTGCACCCACTCCTCGGCCCCGCCGCCGCCCGGCCGTTTGAACTTGTACGGGCTGATGGCCATGGCCCCGGTGGTGTGCCCGTGGTAGGCGTGGTCCATCACCAGCATGTCACGGGCGCCGGTGTGGATCCGGGCCAGTCGCAGCGCCAGTTCGTTGGCCTCGGAGCCGGAGTTGACGAAGAAGCAGACCGACAGCGGTTCGGGAAGCTTCGCCGTCAGGCGCTCCGCCAATTCGGCCAGGCCATCGTACAAGTAGCGGGTGTTGGTGTTGAGGAGCCGGAGCTGGCGCTCGGCGGCCGCCACGACCTTCGGGTGACAGTGCCCCACGTGGGGAACGTTGTTGTAGGCGTCGAGGTAGGCGCGCCCCTCGGCGTCGTACAGGAAGTGCCGCCAGCCGCGCACCGGCCGAAACGGCTCCGCGTAGCTCAACCGGAGATTGGGAGCGAAGCGCGCGGCGCGGCGTGACTGCAATGCGTCGGGGGATGTGTCCATCCACGCGATGGCCGCATCGGGCAGGTTCAGCAGGGGCGCCGGATTGGGGTACAGCACGGCGCAGGCATCGAAGTCGTCCGGGTCGGCCACACCGTCGGGCGTCTCCCCCCATGGCTCCTCGCCTGCCGCCAGAAGTTGGAGGTGGAGATGGGGCGGCCAGTCGCCGTTCTCCGGCCGGCCGCCCAGGGTGGCGAACACCTCCCCCGCGTTGATGCACCGGCCGATCTCCAGATCCGTGAAGACAGGCCGGGCCAGATGGCCATAGAAAGTCGCGAACGGGTCGCCGTCATCCGTGCGGTGCCGCAGCAGCACCCACCCACCGTAATCGAACCGGTCCGAAGACCAGCCCGCCGCCGCCACCTCGCCCGCGAGCGGCGCGCGCACCGGCGTGCCCGCAGGCGCGAACAGATCCACGCCCAGATGGCGCGTCCGGCGGGGCGCCACCGGATCGTCACCGCCGCCGAACGCCGGAGTTGAGTAGATGGGTCGCGGCTCGCCCCAGCGGCCGATGCCCACTCGATTCCCGCCGGCGCCCACCTGCGCGTCGATGCGCCCGGCACATTCCGCCGGATCGAATCCGTCGAGGCGGCTCCCGCCGACGGTTGAAGCGAAGGAGAGGTCCAGCACCCGCCCCGCCGCGGCGGACCGGTCCGACCCAAGCACCTCGGCGAACGTCCCCGACCGTTCGCGGAGCCAGGCGCCCACGCGCGCCGCGCCCGGGTGCGCCGCCAGCCCGCAGGCGGCGCGCCAGCGGGCCTCGACCCGCCGGGGATCGCCATCGCACAGCCGTTCCAGCAGACGCCAGGCCGGCGCCTCGCTGACGGTGAGGTACGGGTCATCGGGGCGCTCGCGCGCCACCACTGCGGCGTTGACGACGCTCACCGCCAACCGGGTGAGTACCAGGGGGAACAACAGCGCCAGCTCGTCATCAGTGAATGGAAAAACCCGGTGGTAGCCGGCGATCAGGCCCGCGGCCGCCGCCAGCGGATGCTCCTCGCCCATCATGGCGTAGGCCGCGGCCACGGCCACCTCACCCGCCACCACGGAGCGGCACATGTCGCCGAAGTCCACGATGCCGGAGAGCTGCTGACGGCCCTGCTCGTCGTAATCCACCAGCAGGTTGTGATCGTTGGCGTCGCCGAAAATGGCGCCGCGGCGCAGGCCCCCGAGCCGCGGGGCGACCTGAACGGTGAATCGGTCCATAACGCGCGTCAGCCGATCCCGCCGCCTCGGGTCATCGACCCGCTTCAGATGCGGCAGGATCCAGTCTGCCTGACACAGATTCCACTTGAGCGCCCGATCCAGCGCCGGATGCTCGAACCCCGCCAACGCCGCGTCCAGACGACCCAGCGCTTCGCCGATCTGCTCCAGCAGTGCCGGTGTGTGCGGGCGCACCGCCGCCATCATCCGGCCGGGAAGGAAGGTCAAGAGCCAGGCCAGGCGCTCTCCGCCGGCGTCTGCCAGGAGAGTCGTGGACGCGCCCGCGCGCGTCGGCACCACGCGTTGGAGCGGCAGCTCCGGCGCCCGCTCAGCCAGTCGCGCCAGCGCCCGGCACTGCATGTCCACAAACGCCGGATCGCAGCCGGATCGCATGATTTTGAGGAGGTAGCTCTCCGCCTCGGCGTCCACGCGGATGTTCAGGTCGTACTCGCCCGGCAGCAGCCGGCAGGTTCCGGCGATTTCATATTCCTCGCGAAGCAGCCGGTCCACCGTCTCGCGATGGGTCATGAACCACTCGTTGCCGGTGATCATGATGTCACTCCGCTCCTGTCGAGTCAGGCCGCACCGCCGCGGTCACGAACCGGTTCCCTTCAGCGCGAAGTCCACCGCCGCGCGGGCGTGGATCGTCGTCGTGTCAAACAGGGGGATGCGGCCCTGATCCTGTGTCACAAGCAGAGGGATCTCCGTGCAACCGAGGATGATGCCCTGAGCCCCACGACTCGCGAGGGTGTCGATCACCCGCCAATAAGCACGTCGGGATTCCGGATCGATGATGCCCCGGCTCAACTCGTCCATGATGACCCGATGCACCAGCGCCCGGTCGTCGGCGTCCGGGACCAGCGCGGTGATGCCGTGCGGCTCCCGCAACCGGTCCCGGTAGAAGGGCTCCTCCATCGTGAAGCGCGTCCCCAACAGCCCGACCGTGTCGCGGCCCGCTTGCCGGATTTCCCGGGCGGTCGCGTCCACGATGTGCAGGATGGGAATCCGGATCGCCTGCCCGATGGGTTCGGCGAACTTGTGCATGGTGTTGGTGCACAGCACCAGAAAGTCGGCGCCGCCGCGCTCGATCGCCTGAGCGGTTTCGATCATCACCGCCATCACCCGATCCCACTCTCCCCGCTCCATGTGGGGCTGAACCTCCCCGAAGTCCACCGACACCATCACGCTGGCGGCCGAGTGGTTGCCGCCCAGCCGTTCCCTGGCCATTTCGTTGATCAGCTTGTAGTACACGAGCGACGACTCGCAGGTCATGCCGCCCAGCAGGCCGATCGTCTTCATGCGCATGCTCCTGGTGAAACAATGTCATCGGCCATCCGTGCACCCGGCTCCCCGCTCCCTGTCCGGCAGTCGCGGAGCCACGTGTCTGCAAACAGCACACAGCCGGTGCAGCCGGCCAGGATCCCAGTGGAACAGGATCAGAAGGTGTTCCCCAGACCCTAACACGGGTAGTGCTCCGGGACATTGTACGTCCGGGGACCGTCGCCTTCAAGCGGCTGTCCGTTGAAGACGGTTTGGATCCGATTCAAGCAGGGCCTAGGTCGCGTCATGAAAACAGAATCGCCCGATGACCGTCACGCGCGGGCATCCAAGGATCGCGGGGTATCAGCGACGGGCAGACGGCAGCAACTCGGCGAGAACGGTCGCTGCCCGGCACGCGCCGTCGGTGGGGATGGGCGGGTACAGGTTGGGCGTGGTCATCTCCGACACGATGAGCTCGGCCAGCGTGTCCGGCGTCGTGCCCGGGTAGTTGAGCCGGTAGCCGGCTTCGTGCCGGTCCAGGCGGTGGGTGACATGGGGCTGCTGCTCGACTGCTCATCGGGTGGGAAGTAGATGAACGGCCGCCGCAGCGCCGCGAGCTCCAGCGTGGTGGCGCCTCCGCCCGGCACGACAGCCAGGTCGCCGGCGGCGAAGTGCTCGTACAGCCGGTCCGACAGCTGACCGGATGGGCGATCCGCCGATCTGTTGTTTTGGATCGCTCTCATTGACGTCCACTGGATGGCATTTCTGCGCAAAGCCATGGCCGGCAACGCGGATCCATTGACGATGTGGGACCGGACCGCCTATAATCCCACCACCTGAACCAGCTGAACGTCGGTTCACGTTCAGAAGGAGGACACATGCCGTCACACGCCGGCGCCCGCCCCAAGCGGTGGGGATGCGGGTGCGCTCTGCTGGCGGTGGTTCTCGTCGCTGTGTCGAACGGCAGCGTCCCGACGCCGTCCCATTACGGCCTCATCCCTCCCGGCGTTGCGGAGGCGGACGTGGTGGGCCAGGCCGCCCGAATCGCCCCCACCCCTGTCCAGCTCGCCTGGCAGGAGCGGGAGTTCATCGCCTTCGCCCACTTCG